>CAJXIS010000291.1 GCA_913054115.1 uncultured Acidimicrobiaceae bacterium
CCAGGCGAGGCGGGATGTGAGGGCGGCCATCTCGTCGGCCGAGCGCCGGCGGCCGTCGTGCATCCAGTGGCGCACCATGCCCTCGGAGATCCCGTTGATGCCGGCGGCGAGCACGATGGCGTCCTCGCCGTCGTCGACGGTGATGAGGCGGGCGACCATGGCGATGAAGGTGTCCTGCACCCGGCGAGCCTCCCGCTTGAACTCGACGGTCGAGCCGAGGCTCGAGCCGTAGAGCACGCCGAAGGCGTCGGGGTGCTCGTCGAAGAAGTGGAAGAAGGCGGCGAAGCCGGCCTCGACCCGCTGGCGTGGCGTATCGACGCCGGCTGACCGCTCGGCGATGGCGGCGTGCAGTCGGTCGCCGGTCCGTGTGAGCACCCGGGCGAAGAGTTCGTGCTTGGAGGCGAAGTGCTGGTACAGCACCGGCTTGGTGACGCCGGCCTCGGTGGCCAGGGCGTTCATGGAGGTCTCGTGGTAGCCGTTGTGGGCGAACACCTCGAGGGCGATGTCGAGCAGTTGTTCCCGGCGCTCGGCGGCTGGCATGCGCACGGTCGCCGTGGCGGTGGGGCTCATGGGGCGACGGTAGCCATCAGCCCGCCAGAGGTCGTCAGCGGGCGGATGCCTCAGTGGCGGGAGGGTCGCCCGGCGTCCTCGTCGGCGGCGGCCTGCACCGCGTAGTGGAGCACGATGGCGGGGGCCAGCACGATCGAGCCGGCGACCAGCAGCACGATGAGCGTCGTGGCGATGGCGTCGCTGAAGGTCCCGGCAAGGCCCACGATGAACAACACGATGGCAGCGAGGAAGGCGAGGTAGCCGAGCCGCTTGCCGGTGGCGGCCAGGCGGCCCAGCCTGGCCCGACGGACCAGGACGGGATCATCGGGGGGATCGGGGGAATCCGGGGAATCTGAGAGTGCGCCGTTCACGGCAGCCAGCCTGCCCCGTGGAGGAGCGTCCGCAACCGTTCGGCCATTCGCGCCAGCGACAGTTCCCGGGCGGCGACTACCCGGTTGCGGTCGAGGAGGGCCGGGTCGGGGTCGGCCAGCCACTCCCGGACGGGGGCGAGGTCGTCGGCGGGGAACCATTCGAGGCCGAGGGCCCGGAGCTCGTCGGCGACCGGGTAGTGGCCGACCACCGCCGGCTTGCGGGCGAGGGCGGCCTCTACGGGCGGGTTGCCGAAGCCCTCCCAGGTCGAGGGGAACACGACCAGGTCGGCGGCGGCGTAGATGTCGGAGCGGGTGGGGGCCGGCTCCCGCAGCACCGGGCAGCGGGCGTCGGCGAGCAGGCGGTCGAGTTCGGGGCCGTAGCCGTCCTCGGCGGGGCCGAGCAGCCAGTAGGTGCCGCCCAGTTCGGCCGTGATCTGGATGGCCCGGCCCACGTCCTTGCGGGGGATGGCCCGGACGGGGTGGGCGACGAGCAGGGTGTCGTCGTCGATGCCGAGACCCGCTCGGGTGCCGGGCCGGTCGCCGGGCGGCGGGTCGGGGTCGAAGCCGTTGAGGATCGTTGTGGCGGCGATCCCGCGGTCGGCCATCTGGCGTCGGGTCAGGTCGTTGATGGTGACGTGTCGCCAGGACGGATCGTCGGGGGGCAGGTCGGTGACATGGGCGAAGCGCTCCCGCTGCCAGGGCGGGTCGTGGTGGTGAAACACCGCCGGACGGCCACGCAGCGCATCGGCGACTGCATGGGCGGCGGCCGGGTTGAGCGGGATCGTGCAGAGGTTCTCGACGACGACGAGGTCGGCGCCGGCCAGCGCTGCGGCGAGTTCGTGCCGGTCGGGCGGGTCGTCATCGTCGATCCCGAGGCCGCGCACGACCGTCGTGGCACCCTCGGCGTGCCAGCCCTGCTCGAAGCCGCCGGCCACCCAGTCCACCTCGAAACCCATCTGGTGCAGCGCGTCGGCCCAGTTCCGTGCTACGACCGAGACACCGTCGGTCGGTCCGAACCGGAAGGAGATGATGGAACAGCGGGGCATGGCCCTCCCGGGTCCGGAGGATGTGGGTGCGTTGCGCGACGCCGTGCAACGGGTGCTCGACGACCACTGGGTGCCCGAAGGGTACGCAGCGCCCCATGCGGGGACCTACCCCTGGCAGTGGCTCTGGGACTCGTGCTTCCACGTGCTCGTCTGGCAGGCGCTGGGTCGCACCGACCGGGCGCAGGCCGAACTGGCGTCGCTGTTCGGCCCGCAGGCGCCGTCGGGCTTCGTGCCGCACATGAACTACGTGAGCCGGCCGGGTGCGCATGCCGACCTGTGGGGGCGTGACGACGCCTCGTCGATCACCCAGCCGCCGATGTACGGGCATGCCGTGGCGGAGCTGGTCCGGGCTGGCACGCCGCCGCCCGACGAGGTCGTGGAGGCGGCCGGGGCCGGGCTGCGGTTCCTGCTCGAGCAGCGGGGGCGCCACGACTCGGGGCTGGTGCTGCTGTGCCACCCGTGGGAGTTGGGTGCCGACGACAGCCCCCGCTGGGACGACTGCTGTCCGGGTGGCTTCGACACCGAACGCTGGCGGACTGAGAAGAACCGGCTGGTCACGACGATCCGGTTCGCTGGCGACGGGTCGCCGCTGCGTAACCCGGCGTTCCCGGTGGCGTCGGTGGGGTTCAACGCCCTCGTGGCGTTCAACGCCGGGGAGCTGGCCTCGGTGACCGGCGACGACGGCCTCGCCGCAGCGGCCGACGTGCTGGCCGGCGCCCTCGACGCCCGTTGGGACGACGACCTCGGCACCTGGGTCGATGCCGGATCGACCGCCGAGGGGTCGGGCCGCTGTCGCACGGCCGACGCCCTGCTTCCGCTGCTGGTCACCGAAGATCCGGCGAGGGCCGCCAGGGTGGTGGCCGACCTGCTCGACCCCGCAGCCCACGGCGGTCCGTCGGGCCCGACGGGCGTGCACCGGGCTGAGCCCGTGTTCGACCCCGTCGCCTACTGGCGCGGCCCGGTCTGGCCGCAACTGGCGTACCTGCTGGTGCTCGGCGCCGCCAGATTCGATGCCGATGCGGCGGCGCAACTGGCGGCGGCGACCGTTGCCGGGGCGTGGGCCTCGGGCCTCGCCGAGTACTGGCACCCCGACACCGGAGCGGGCCTCGGCGCCACCCCCCAGTCCTGGACCGGCCTGGCGCTGGTCCTGGCGGAGAGGTCCTGAGGCCCCGGCTCAGCCCTCGATCCGCCGAAACGTGAGGGCGATGTCGCCCATCGTCAGCTCGAGCCG
>CAJXIS010000292.1 GCA_913054115.1 uncultured Acidimicrobiaceae bacterium
ACCAGCCACTGGTCGAGGTCCTGACCGACAAGGCCAGTTCCGAGCTGCCATCGCCCGTCGCCGGCGTGATCCTGGCACTCGGCGGTGCAGAGGGCGAGCGCCTACGCGTGGGCGACGTCCTCATCGAGATCGACGACGGATCGGTGGATGAACCGGGCGCACCCCATCCGCCGCGCTCCGACTCGCCCGGATCCGCCACACTCCCAGCCTCCGAGCGCCCTGCCCCCGAACGCCCTACCCCCGAACTCCCAGCCCCCGAACGACCGCTCTCCGGCGCCCGACCAAAGGCCTCCCCGGCGACGCGGAAGCTGGCCAGGGAACAGAGCATCGACCTCGCAACGGTCACCGGCACGGGGCCGGGTGGGCGGATCACGGCTGCAGACCTCGACGCTTCGACCACTGAATCCCCGGCGGCGCCGGCCCCCCTGCCTTCCGTCGATTCCACGCTGGGCCAGATCGCGCCCGGCCGCCATCCCCTGCGCGGTGTGCGCGGGGTCATCGCCCGCAACATGGTGCAGTCCTGGAGCGAGATCCCCCACATCCACACGTTCGACGAACTCGACGCCTCGCTGCTGCTCGACCTCCGGACACGAATGCAGGACATCGGCCGCCAGGTCACGCCGCTCGCCGTCGCCATCGTCGCTTCCTGTCGGGCGCTGCGCCGGTTCCCGCTGGTCAACGCCTGCATCGAGTCGGGAGACGATGGCGACGAGATCGTGGTCCACGAGCGGGTGAATCTCGGCGTGGCGGTCGCCACGGACGACGGCCTGATCGTGCCGGTCCTCCACGACGCCGACCGGCTCGACGTCTTCACCGCCACCGCTGCCGTGGCCGAACTCGCCGAGCGGGCCCGATCCGGCAGCCTCGCGGCCGCCGACCACCGGGGCGCCACGTTCACGGTCACCAACTACGGATCGCTCGGCGGGCGCTGGGCGACCCCGATCATCCCGCCCGGGCAGGCGGCGATCCTCGGCATGGGCCGTATCGCCGACCGGCCGGTCGTCGTCGACGGGGTCGTGGTCGCCCGGCCGCTGCTCCCCTACGTGATCGGTGCCGACCATCGGCTGGTCGATGGAGACCTGCTCGAGGCCTTCAAGCGCTCGATCGTCGACGACCTGACCGAGCCGCTCCGCCTTCTCGTGGGGCGCTGACCCGTGGTCGTGGGCGAGGTCGCCTCACCGGTCGACCTCCTCGTCATCGGTGGCGGACCGGGTGGCTACGCCGCGGCACTGCACGCCGCCCGACTCGGCCGCGAGGTCACGCTCGTCGAAAGCGAGTCGCTGGGCGGAGCCTGCCTCAACGTGGGGTGCATTCCGTCGAAGGCACTGATCGAGGTCGCCGACGCCGTGGCGGCCCCCGGGCGGGTGGCGGCGTGGGGGGTGCGGGCCACCACCGAGGTCGACATGGTCGGCGTCAGCGACCACCTGACGGCGGTCGTGGGCGACCTCACATCGGGCGTCGCCGGCCTTCTGGAGCGGGCCGGTGTGCGGGTCATTCCGGGCACCGCCAGGTTCAGTCGCCCCAACCGGGTCGCCGTGGAGCAGGACGCCCTCGTCGAGCACCTCGAGTTCCGCCACGCCATCGTCGCCACAGGGTCGCGTCCGATCGAGCTGCCGGGACTCCCGCTCGACGGCGAGCGGGTCGTGGGCTCTGCCGAACTGCTCTTCACCACGGAGCTCCCCGGCGAACTCGTCCTGGTGGGCGGCGGCTACATCGGGGTGGAACTGGCCTGTGCATTCGCCAAGCTCGGGAGCCGCGTCACGATCGTCGAGGTCGAGGACCGCCTGTTGCCGGGATTCGGAAAGCGCATCGGCCGGGCGGTCGAGCGGGGGCTGCGCAACCTCGGCGTGGGCCTGTGCCTCGCCCACCGTGCGGTCGAGGCGAACGAAGACGGTCTCGCCATCACGGGTCCCGGTGGTGACCTGGTGCTCCCAGCCGACCGGATCGGCGTGGTCGTCGGGCGTCGGCCGAACAGCGACACCGTCGGCATCACCGAGGCCGGCGCCACCCTCGATGAGCGCGGCCTCGTCGTGGTCGACTCGCAGCGGCGGGCCACCGACCGGGTGTTCGCCATCGGCGACCTCACCGACGGCCCGGCGCTGGCCCACAAGGCGACCGCCGAGGCCGAGGTGGCCGCCGAGGCCGCCTGCGGCCGACCCGCCGCCTTCGACCCCACCTGTATTCCGATGATCGTGTTCGGCGATCCACAGGTGCTCTCCGTGGGCCTCGACCGGGATGCGGCCGCAGCCGCCGGAATCGTGGCTGCATCTTCCCGCTTCCCGTTCGCCGCATCGGGTCGGGCGCGGACGTTGGGCGACACCGAGGGCTACGTCGAGGTCGTCGCCGACGAGGAGGGCACGGTCATCGGCGTGCACGCCGTCGGCGCCCATGTGGCCGAGTTGGCTGGCGAGGCGGCGCTGGCCGTCGAGACGGCAGCCACGGTCGAGGACCTGGCCGGCACGATCCATGCCCATCCCACGATGGGCGAGTCGATCATGGAGGCGGCACTCGGACTGGCTGGCCGCCCCGTCCACCGTGCATGATCGGGGGCTCGTTCACGAGTCGCTGCGGAAAGAGTGTTTCATGAATCTCATTCGACGGCCGGGCCTGCTGCTCGCGTTGACGCTCCTTGTGGCGGGCTGCGCCGGCGCAGGCGTCGATACCCCCACCACTCCCATCACCACACCTTCCACCACCACAACCACTCCCACCACCACCACGACACCTCCCACCACCACTTCCACCACCACACCTTCCACCACCACACCCCCTCCCACCCCCACCACCCCCCTCCCCCCACCCTCCCCCACCCCACCCCAAAATCATATAAAAAATCCGCCAGCCCAGGTCCCCTGGGCCAGGCGTCTATAGGTTCACTTCCCTTGTATTTGTTTTTCAACATGTCATCTTAAAGGTTCTGTCTATTTTCGTAACAAACCGTCATATTACGCTTTTAGAGCAGAGTTCTTCCTTCAATTTCATTTGGTTTTCATATCACGGCATCGATTTTTCATAATTTTGGTTGCAAAAGCATGATGTTTGATATGTTTTCCATAATTTGCTATGCTCTATTCATTATTATTCATCATTATTCATTAATAAGCTTTTTTGGGTTTGCAGCCCAGCTGAGGCTCAACATTTACTATATTTCCTTGTGGTCAAAATGATTATTAATGAATGAATTATTATTCATTCA
>CAJXIS010000293.1 GCA_913054115.1 uncultured Acidimicrobiaceae bacterium
CTCGCCTTCGAGCTCGTCGGGCTCCTGGTCGGGCTGTGGGCGTGGCGACGGTATGGGCTGAGCGATCCGTCCCGACGGGACGCCCTCGTGCGGGACGGCCGGCTCACCGGGGTGCGCGGCTGATGCTCTACGTGGTTCGCCATGGTCGGACGGAGTCGAATGCCTCCGGTCTGCTACTCGGCCGGGGGGACCCGCCGCTCGACGACCTCGGCGTGCTCCAGGCCAGGGCAGTAGCGGCGGCGATCGGCTCCGTCGACCGGGTGGTGGCGAGCCCGCTCCTCCGGACACGCCAGACGGCCGAGGAGTTCGGGCAGGCCATCGAACTCGACGACCGCTGGATCGAGCTCGATTACGGAGAGTTCGAAGGTCGCCCCGTGATCGACATCCCCCCTGAGACCTGGGCGGCTTGGCGCAACGACCTCGACTGGGCGCCACCCGGCGGCGAGAGCCACCGCCGGCTGGGAGCGCGTGTCCGCTCGGCCTGTGACGACCTGCTGGACGAGGCGGCCATCCGGGACATCGTGGTCGTGACGCATGTTTCGCCGATCAAGGCTGCCCTGGCCTGGGCGCTCGGCGTCGGCGACGAGGTGGCCTGGCGCTGTTTCGTGGCAACGGCGGCGGTGATGACCATCGGCACGGGTCGGGCCGGACCGTCACTGCGGGGCTTCAACGACACCAGCCACCTCGGGGGGCCGGAGGAACTCGGGCGCTAGAAACGCCGAGCTGTGCCGACTACTCGTGGTCGTCGAGTCCTCCGGAGGACGGGGGATCGAAGCCGTCGGGCCACACCGTGGTGTCGTCGTGGCGGATTCCGTCCAGGCGAACAGCGTCGAGTTGGGCACCGGTGAAGTCGGCGCCGACGAGGTCGGCGAACGACAGGTCGGCGCCGATCAACGCCGCACCGCGGAGTACGGCACCGGTCAGGTTGGCGGCCCGCAGGATCGCTCCGTTGAGGACCGATCCCCGGAAGTCGGCACCCATGGCGAAGCAGCCGGTGAGGTCCGCTTCGCGGAGGCACGTGCGGGACAATGTCGCACCGGCGAGGGTGGCGCCCCCGAGGAGTGCACCCGTGAGATCGGCGCCGGTGAGCCAGGCGCCCCCGAGGTCTGCCGAACGCAGGTCGGCACCGACCAGTCGGGCGCTTCCGAGCCAGCAACGGCTCAGGATCGCTCCACCGAGCCGGGCCTCGGTGAGGTCGGCATGCCAGAGGTTGGCGAGTCGGAGATCTGCGTCGGCGAGCACGGCCTGTTGACACTGCGCGTGTCGTAGCGAGGCGCCCACCAGTCGGGCATCGGAGAGGTCGGAGCCGTTGAGGACTGCGCCGCCCAGCCAGGCGCCCGAGAGATCGACGGCACGGAGGTCGGCGCCGGACAGGTCTGCACCGGCGAGGTCGGCGCCAGCTTCGATTGCGTAGCCGTTGATCTCCACCGGCGCGAGCCTAGGCGTTCACCGGAGGTGGAAGGGCTCCCGGTTGGCAAGGGGAACGAATTCAGCGAGCGGTCACCCGTCGACGATGACCAGGACCGGCAGCGTGGAGTCGACCGCGAAGGCATCGGCCTCGGCTTCGAGGCCGTCCTACCGGATCGTCCGCACCGGACCGGACACCTGGTCGGGAAGGGCTGCGCCGTCCCAGAGCGCGTACACGGTGGTTCCGTCGTCCATCGTGAAGCGGGTCGACGAGGTGCTGAGCTGCTCGACGGCCCGGAAGGCGGCGATCGTCGTGTCGATCACCCCCCAGGCGTCGAGAACCGACTGCCGGACCTTGGTGAGGCCGGCCACGAAGATCATTTCAGCGCCCTCGCCATAGGCCGTGACGGCACCGGTGAGCGTTACCTGCGCCAGCTCGTCGTCCGATCGGCTCTGGCCCCGGCGATTCCCGACGAAGGCCTCGGTGATCCAGAACGCCCGGTCCGCTCCGGCATCATGCCGGGGTACTTCGGGTCGTCGGCGTGGCAGGCCGCCTGGTCCCATTCGGCGAAGGGCCACAGGGTGACGAGGATCGCGATCCGTTCGGCCTGGATGCTGTCGACCACGGCGTCCGTGCGGTCCCAGGCGTAGCGGCCGGGAGAGGGCTCGTTCAGGCCCCGCTGGAAGGGACCCGGGTGGGGCCGCCGCCATGAGCCCGGCCCGCCGCTGCGCCCCGGCGAGAGGTGGCCGAGGCGGCTGTCCCCGACATCATCCGGCCGGGCCAAGCCGGGGATCGGGGGGCCGGATAGCGTCCCGCAGTGGCTCTTCTCCTCGCAGGCCTTGCGGCCGTCGCCTACGGAACCGGCGACCTGGTCGGAGGCCTCTCCATCCGAAGGTCCGGCCGGGAGGGGGCGGCGTTGTCGACAGCCGTTGTGGCCACGGTGGTCGGGTGCCTCGTGTGCAGCATCCTGCTCGTCGTGCTGCCACCGGAGCAGGTGACATCGTCGGACGTCGGGTGGTCGGCGCTTGCCGGCCTCGCCATGGCGGCGACGCGCCCGTTGCTCTACCTGGGCATGTCTCGGGGTCCGATCGCAGTCTTCGCCCCTGGCTACAGCCTGACGGCCATAGCGGTTCCCGCGCTGGCCGGCCCGCTGATCGGGCAGCGCCTCAGTGGGTGGGAGCTCCTGGGCGTGCTCCTGGCGATTCCTGCCGTGCTCCTGCTCTGCGGCGAGGGGCGGTTGCCACGTGTCGCGGAGGTCGTGCGAAGTGCGGTGTTGGGACAGGCCGTGGTCGTTGGTTTCTGCATCGGCCTCTCGGGGATCTTCTTCTCCCGTGTCGATGTGGCCGCGGGGATCATGCCCGCCTTCGTGACCCTGCTGGTCGGGAGCCTGATCCTCCCGGTGTACGCCGTGCTGGCTCCTGGGCCCAGGGCCCCCTACCGGTCGGTCCTGAGACTCGGATCGCTGGTTGGCGTCACCAGCGCAGTTGCGTTCGCCCTCGGCACCACCGCCTTCCAACGCGGGTCGGCAGCCGTCGTGACCGCCATGATCTGCATGGCGCCTGCGGTGTCGATCCTCCTTGCGTGGCGACTCCTTGGCGAACGGGTCGCACGACTCCAGGTGCTCGGAGGCGCCTTCGGACTCGGGGTCCTGATCCTCTTCGCCCTGGGTGCGTGACAGGTCCGACGGTCGAGGATCCCGGTGGGTGACGGTGAGCCGGTCTGTAGGCGGGGTTCTGTCCACCGGCCCCTTGCGGGAGTCCGGATGGGTGACCAT
>CAJXIS010000294.1 GCA_913054115.1 uncultured Acidimicrobiaceae bacterium
CGGCCTCGACCTCTCCCCCGAGATGCTCGACGAGGCCCGACGCAAGACGGCCGCCGACGACTCGGTCGTCTACCGGGACCTCCATGTCGCCGACCTGACGGCCCTGCTCGACCTCGACGACGACACCTGGGGCGCCATCGTCAGCGCCGGCACGTTCACGCACGGCCACGTCGGACCCGACGCCGTCGACGAGCTGTACCGCATCGCCCGACCCGGGGCGCTGTTCGTGGTCGGCATCAACCCCGACCACTTCGAGAGCGAGGGCTTCGCCGACCGGTTCCGCACCGACACGGACGTCGGCCGGATCACGGCACCGGACTACCTCAGGGTCCCGACCTACAGCCTCGGCGAGAACATCGACCGGCTCTCCGTCCTGGCAGTGTTCCGCACCACCTGACCCCCGCCCTGGAAAGAGTGCTTCAGCCGCCGATGGGGCTGCCGGCGGTGAGGCCGCCGTCGATGGTGAACACGCTGCCGGACACGAAGCCCGACTCGTCGGAGGCCAGCCAGAGCACCAGTCCGGCGATGTCGTCCGGCGTGCCGATGCGGCCCACCGGATGCCTGGCCGCGGCCTCGGCCAGTGCTGCCGACGGATCGTCGGCCGTCGCGAAGGCCGCATCCACCATGGCGGTGGCGGTCCAGCCGGGGGCGACGGCGTTGCAGCGGATGCCGTCGGCGCCGTGGTCGGCGGCGATCGCCCGCGTGAGGGCGTGGACGGCGCCCTTGGATGCGTCGTAGACGGCCATGCCGTGGTCGGCGACGTCGCCGGAGATCGATCCGATGTTGACGATGCAGCCGCCACCCGAGTCGCGCATGGACCGGATCGCCGCCCGGCAGCAGTTGAACGTGCCCCGCACGTTGACGCCCATCACCAGGTCGTACTCGGCATCGGTTGTGTCGGCGACGGTCTTCTCGACCTGCACGCCAGCGCAGTTGACGAGCACGTCGACCCGCCCGTGGGCCGCCACTGCGGCGGCGATCAGCGCATCGGCCAGGACCGGATCGGCCACGTCGGTCGCCACCCAGGCCGCACCGTCCACGTCGGCCTCCGAGCGACTCCCGAGCGTGAGCAGCGCCCCCTCGGCGGCGAACCGCCTGGCAACGGCCAGCCCGATCCCGCTGCTGGCCCCCGTGACCACGACCGACCGACCCTCGAAGCGCCCCATGAACCGCGGACAGTACCGCGTGTGGCCCGGCTGAGCGGCTCGAAATGGGTCCCTGAACACGCTTCCCCGAACGCTGTCGCACCCCATCACTACGTTGAGGACATGGCTGGACCCGAGATCGAAGGTCCAGAAGACGACGGCGACGAGGAAGAGTCGATGACCTGGTCGGTGGTCATGGCAGCAGTCGTAGTCCCCGTCACGCTCTACCTGGTGGGCAACTGGATCCTGAAGTCCTGCACCGGACTCGATATGGATCCAGCCTTCTGGCTCTAGATGTCGGGGGCCGCCACGCTGTCCGCAGGCGGCCCTGTCGACCGGGTCGTAGGGTCGGCGCCATGACCGACCTCGACGAGGCGACGATCGAACGGGCCGTGGGCGCCGTCGTGGGTTCCGCCGTCGGCGACGCACTCGGGGCCGGCTACGAGTTCAGCAACCCCGGACCCGACCTGAAGATCGCCATGATCGGCGGCGGGCCTTTCAACTGGGATCCGGGCGAATGGACCGACGACACGCAGATGGCCCTCGCCGTCCTCGACGTTCTCGCCACCGGCGACGCCGACGTGCAGGCCATCGCCGCCAACTTCTTCGCCTGGTATGCGTCGGGGCCGCCCGACATCGGCAGGCAGACGAGGTCGGTGCTGCGCAGCGTGGACGAACCCGACGAACTCGAGGTGGCCGGCGTCGCATACCTCGATGCCCACCCCGGGGCCGCCGGCAACGGTGGTCTCATGCGCACGGCACCGGTCGCCCTCGCCGCCATCGATGATCGCGTCGAGGTCGCCCGGCTGGCCGCAGCGGTCACATCCCTCACCCACGCCCACCCCGACTCGGTGGCGGCCTGCGTCCTGTGGTCCCTCGCCATACAGGAGGCCATCACGAACGCTCGACCGGACGAGCCGTTCGACTTCGAGGCCGCCGTCCGCAACGGCATGGAGCATGTCGCCGAGGACCGGCGGAAGAAGTGGGGCCGACTGATCACCGAATCCGTCGAGGGTCCCCCGACGAAGTTCAACCCCAACGGCTGGGTCGTCACTGCCTTCCAGGCGGCGCTCTCGGCGATCGTCAACACGCCCGTCCCAGCCGACGAGCCGTCCGGTCACTTCCGAGACACGCTCGTCGCTGCCATCCGGATCGGCCACGACACCGACACGGTCGCCGCCATCGCCGGCGGCCTCCTGGGCGCCCGTTGGGGCAACCCGGCCATCCCCGACGAGTGGAAGGCCCCCGTCCACGGCATCCGCCGACAGCAGACCGACAAGACCGACCTCATCGAACTCGAAGCCCTCGCCAGGACCGCCGTCATCCGGGCGCAGGACTGAGCAAGAGGGCCGATCTGGCCCCCGGCCCACAAATCACTGGCTGGCCGGGCAGGTCTCGAACCTGCAACCTCCTGATCCAAAGTCAGGCGTTCTGCCAGTTGAACTACCGGCCACCACTGCGCCAAAGAGCGTAGTGGGCGGCCACCGGCTACCCCTTGCGGATGATGTTGTGCTCCGGGCCGTACGGGAAGCCCGTGATGTTCGTGGCGCCGTCTTCGGTGATCACGAGGATGTCGTGCTCCCGGTAGCCACCGGCGCCGGGGAGCCCCTCGGGCAGCATCAGCATCGGCTCCATCGACACGACCATGTTCGGCTCGAGCACCGTGTCGATGTCCTCCCGCAACTCCAGGCCGGCCTCGCGGCCGTAGTAGTGGCAGAGCACCCCGAACGAATGCCCGTAGCCGAACGTCCGGTACTGCAACAGGTCGTGCTCGGCGTAGATCTCGTTCAGCGCCTGCGCCACATCGCTGCACACGGCTCCGGGCACGAGCAGCTTCTTGCCCTCGTCGTGGACCAGGCAGTTGACCTCCCAGATGCGGAGGTGCTCGTCGGAGGCCTCCTCACAGAACAGTGTCCGCTCCAGCGCCGTGTAGTAGCCGGCGATCATCGGGAAGCAGTTGAGGCTCAGGATGTCGCCCCGCTCGATCCGCTTCGTGGTGACC
>CAJXIS010000295.1 GCA_913054115.1 uncultured Acidimicrobiaceae bacterium
ATCCGCATCGGCAAGGACGCCCTCCACGCGCTGCTCGAACGTTGGTTGGACCGGCTGGCACCGGGCGGCCGCGCCCACCTCGTCGTCCAGCGCCATCTCGGCGCCGACTCGTTGGCCAGCTGGCTGGACCACCACGGCTGGGCCACCACGCGTCGAGCCTCCCGGAAGGGCTACCGGCTGCTCGACGTGTCAGCGAGACCCGGCGACGAAGGGACCCCCCGATGAGGAACCTCGGCGATACCGGCCTGAAGCGACTCCATCGGGACTGGCGCAGGCGCACCGACGTCGAGGTGGCGCTGCTCCTCGACAACGTCCAGACCCCCTACAACGTGGGTGCCATCCTGCGCACCGCCGCCGCCTACCGCGTGGCGCACCTCTGGCTGGCCGGTGCCACAGCTCCGCCGACCCATGCCAAGACGCACAAGACCGCCCTCGGCACCTCGCGCTACCTCGAGTGGACGACCTGCGAGACCGTCGAGGAAGCCGTGGACTCGATCCGCGGGGCAGGCTTCGCGCTGGTCGGCGTCGAACTCGCCGATGGCGCCGTCCCGCTCCACGAGGCGACGTTTCCGGAACGGACCTGCCTGGCATTCGGGCACGAGGACCGTGGGCTCTCCGACGCCGTGCTCGGCGCCTGCGACCCGGTGGTGTTCATTCCCCAGCTCGGCAAGGTCGGAAGCCTCAACGTGGCGACCGCCTGCGGGATCGCCCTCTACGAGGTGCACCGCCGCCTCTGGTGAGCCCGACCGTCGCCGATCGGCGGGAAGTCCTCAGATTCTGGTCGGGTCGACCTCGATCCGGAGCCTGCCGGCCGGGCGCTGCACCGATGCCAGGAGGTCCGCGAGTGCTGCGGGGTCGGGGGCACGGACGAGCCACGATCCGTCCTTCGGGCCGAGGATGTCGGCACCGTCGGGAATCTCCAGTCGCTCGATGAACTCGGCCGCCACGGCGCCCGACACCTGCGCCACGGCGGTGAACGGCGGCAGCCCGAGGAGTCGACGCCGACCCGCCTCGGGCCCGGCGAGGCGGCCCGGATCGGCATGCAGGACCGCCTGGAGCACTTCGTGGCCGGGCTGTCGGGTCTGCACGGCCAGTCGGCCACCGTCCGATCGGGGTCCGACGAGCCGGGCCGCACGCACAAGGAGTGCCATGGCCTGTTCGGCGGCCCGCATGCGGGGAGCCAGCAGTTCCTGGTCGAACTCGAGGAAGACGACGCGTGCGGCACGGTCGATCCGGTGCAGGACCGCCTCGGTGCCGATGTACACGTCGGCTGCGGCGATCTCGGCAGCATCGGTCTCGGCCGTCACCTCGACCACCGGTCGCCCGGCCAACGCCTCGAGTTCCTCCCGGACCCTCGTGACGCCGGCCCGCAGGTTGCGGAACCTCGTGCTGCCGCACTCGGCGCAGACCACCGGACGACGGCTTCCGTCGATCGGGCATTCGAAAACTTCCTCGTCGGCCTGGGTCAGGGGCACCCGATGCTCCTCGCATCGTGCCAGGTCGCCACATCCCGCACAGGCGAGGAGCCTCGAACGGCCCCGGCGGTTCAGGACGCACACCACGGGAAGGCGTGCGGTCGCGTCCGGTGCCTCCCAGTCCCGTCGCAGGATCGGCACCAGCGCCTCACCCAGCAGTCCCGCTCGCACGGGGTCGTCGTTGCGCCGGTCGATCACGTCGAGGATCGGCCAGCCGGCCCGCTCCTCGGCCCTCGAAGAGGTCAGCTCGGCTCCCCACGCCAACGCCTCGAGGCTCGGACAGGGCGAGGCGAGCACACAGGGAACGCCGGCCCGGCGGGCACGCTCGATGGCGATGTCGCGTGCGTTCCAGGTCGGCGCACGTTCCTCCTGGAGCGATTCGTCGTGTTCGTCGAGGACGACGACGGCAGCCAGGTCGCGTACCGGCGCCAGCGCAGCCGCCCTGGCCCCGAGGACGAGGCCGCCTGCTGCCGCTCCCGCCCACTCCCTGGGGACCACCGACACCGGCAATCCGGTCCGTCGCAGCCGCGCCGCCAGGCGCCCGACCATCGCCAGCGTCGGCGCCACGACGAGCGTGTCACCACGGCGGGCAGCGGCGAGGACCAGCGGCAGGGCGTCGGAGCTCGGTGCCAGCCGAACCACCGACCTCGGCACGTCGAATGCCCCATCGGCCCAGAACGCCGGGCCGGAAGGGACCGGGACCGCTCTGCGCTGTGCAGGCTCGATGCGCACCCGGTTGGGCGACGAGGCCGTCGTGAGCAGGGTGGCGGTGCGTCCCGCCCACCGATGCGCAGCCCAACGGGCGAGTTCGATCACGTCGGGATGGGGACCGAGGCCTCCGAGGTGCGCCAGGGGCCGCAGCGCGACACCCGGCGGTGGTTCGACGTCGTCCTCGACCACCCACGCACCGACACGACGGCCGGCGAGCACGATGCGGACCTGGGTGCCCACGCGGACCAGTTCGGCCCGACCGTCCTCCTCCCATGCCTCGGGGACCAGGTAGTCGAACGTCCGGTCGATGGCCGCTACATCAGGGAGGACGCGCACGACGCGTCCCAAGGGGGCCTCCGACGGTTCGGGGACGGCCGCATCGTCGGCCGCAGGGTCATCCCCGCCGAAGGGCAGCCGGCCCTGGTCTCCGTCGGGGCCGGTCACCCGGGAGGCCGGATCAGGCCAGACCGAGGAAGGACCGGACGTCGTCCGTCCGGTTCGTCTGCTCCCACGGGAACCCATCGCGTCCGAAGTGCCCGTAGGCGGCGGTCGGCAGGTAGATCGGCTGCTTCAGGTCGAGGTCGCGGATGATCGCCGCTGGGCGCAGGTCGAACAGTTCGGTGATGCAGTCCGAGATCTTCTCCGGGTCGACGGTCTCGGTCCCGAACGTCTCGACCAGCACCGACACCGGGTGGGCCATGCCGATGGCGTAGGCCACCTGGACCTCGCAGCGGCGGGCTGCTCCGGCGGTGACCAGGTTCTTCGCCACCCAGCGGGTGGCATAGGCGGCCGAGCGGTCGACCTTGCTCGGGTCCTTTCCGGAGAAGGCGCCGCCCCCGTGGCGGGCCATGCCGCCGTACGTGTCGACGATGATCTTGCGGCCGGTCAGGCCGGCGTCGCCGTCCGGGCCCCCGATCACGAACCGGCCAGTCGGGTTGACGTGGACCTCGTAGTC
>CAJXIS010000296.1 GCA_913054115.1 uncultured Acidimicrobiaceae bacterium
CTGTTCGGCGAGTCGGTCGAGGCTGGAATCCGAGCCGATGGCCACGATGACGTCCCCCCGCTCGAAGGGGCGTCGGGCCACGTCGTCCGTGTGGAAGCGTCCGGCACCGTCGCGCACGCTCAACACGACCGCCCCGGTGTCGCGGCGGAGCGCCAGGTCGTCGATCGTCTTGCCCTCGAAGGCGCAGTCATCGGGGAGGAGGATCTCGCGCAGCCGGGCCTCGAACGTGCCGTCGTGGACGACGACGTCGAGGAAGTCGGCCACGTTCGGCTGTGTGGCCAGGCTGGCCATGCGTGAACCGCCGATCTCATAGGGGTTGACGACACGGTCGGCACCGACCTGGAGCATCTTGGTGAGCGCCTCCCGGTCGTCGCAGCGCGAGACGATGAACAGGTTGGCGTTGAGGCCCCGTGCCGACAGCGTGACGTAGAGGTTGTCGACCGTCGTCCCGAGCGCGGTGATGATGGTTGCCGCCCGTTCGATGCCGGCCTGGCGGAGGACGTCCTCCTGACGCGAGTCGCCGACCACGTGGAGGAAGTCGACGTCGTCGAGCCTCGAGGCGTCGCGGTCGATGGCCACCACCTCCTGGCCGACCGAGCGGACGAACTCGGTGATCGAACTGCCGACGCGCCCGATGCCACACACGATCAGGTGGCCGGACAGGTCGTCGATGGATCGTTGCATGCGGTACCTCCGGTACTGGCCGGTGATCCGGCCTTCGACGATGCTCTCGATCACCACGGATGCGCCGTAGAGCATGGTGCCGGTGCCCACGAGGATGAGCGCCGACGTGAATAGTTTCCAGGCTGCGTCGGGTTGGCCGTCGGCGATCTCGCGAAAGCCGACGGTCGAGATGGTGATGATCGTCTGGTAGAAGGCGTCGATCGGGCCCAGGCCGAGCAGGCCGTATCCGGCGGTTCCCAGCACCATCACACCGACGATCAGGCCGGCAACCCGGAGGAGGTGGTTCCTCGAACTGGGGAGCCGGAAACGCAGCATTCCGGCAGGGTAGGCGCGATCGCCGGGGGAAGGGGTGGTGTGGTGGTCGCGGATATTCTCCGCACGTTGTCTTGTCGAGGCATCGCGATCGAGCAGGGAGGGCCGCGTCATGCGGATCGGATTCATCGGGCTGGGAAATGTCGGCGGCAAGTTGGCTGGCAGCCTGCTGCGCAACGGGTACGACCTCGTCGTCCGGGACCTCGACCGGGAGGCGGCGCGGCCGTTTCTGGACGCCGGGGCGGGGTGGGCCGACTCGCCACGGGAGATGGCCGAGCAGTGCGACGTCGTGATCACCTGCCTGCCGTCGCCGGCTGCCTGCTCAGCGGTCATGGAGGCCGAGGACGGAGTGTTGGCCGGCCTCTCTGCCGGCAAGGTCTGGATGGAGATGAGCACCACCGACGGGTCGGAGGTGCGTCGGATGGGTGCCAGGGTCGAGGCCATGGGTGCGCTGCCGATCGACTGCCCGGTCTCCGGTGGCTGCCATCGTGCCGCGACCGGCAACATCGCCATCTTCGCCGGCTGTGAACGGGAGGCCTTCGAACGGGTGCTGCCGGTGCTGACCGCCATGGGTCGCCGCATCCTGCACACCGGCCCCCTGGGTTCGGCGTCGGTTCTCAAGGTCGTGACCAACTTCCTGGCCACGGCGAACCTGATCACCCTCTGCGAGGCGCTCACGACGGCTGCGGCGGCCGGCATGGACCTGGCCACCACCTACGAGGCGATCCGGGTGTCGTCGGGCAACTCGTTCGTCCACGAGACCGAGAGCCAGGTCATCCTCAACGGCAGCCGCGACATCAGCTTCACGATGGACCTCGTCGTCAAGGACATGGGCCTGTTCGACGACCTGGCCAGGGACCTCGGGGTGCCCCTCGAGGTGTCGCCGCAGCTGCTGGCCATCTTCGAGGACGGCCGGGATCGCTACGGCGCCCGCGAGTGGTCGCCCAACATCATCCGCCGGCTGGAGGAGGCCACGGGCCTCGACATCCGGGCGGCGGGGTTTCCGGCCGAGATCCTGGACGACGAGCCCGAGGAGCCGGGCTACGAGGTCGTCCCGAGGCGTTGACCGGCGTTCCCGCCGCTGGGGTCGTGTCGATCACGGTGTGATGCGGTGGGCGTGCATCGCCTCGTAGTGGGGGAGGCATGCCTCGTGGGCGGCGACCATCCGCTGGTCGGCATCGACCGGCAGGTAGTCGGTGGGCGGGGCTTCGAGGCCCGTGGAGGTTCGGAGGTTGTCGTGCCAGGAGCCACCCTCGTACCAGCTGTAACCCAGCGTCTCGGCCTGCCACGCGAGGGCTTCGGGGACGTAGGGGATGCCGACCGCCTCGCACCAGGCGGCGACCATGGCGGGGGTGTCGGCCATGAGGTCCTCGGCATCGATGACCGGCGGAGGGGCACCCCGAAGGGCGGTCACCCGGTCGAACAGAAGGCGCTGCTCGGCGAACCCCGTCTCGCCGAGCTCGAAGTCGGGCCACCTGTCGAAGATCGACGGGATGGTGCGGGCCGGGTCGCGGATCAGGAACGAGTGGTCGAAGCGACGGAGGAACGTGTCGTCGGCGAAGCGGACGACGTACTCGGCCATGTCCTTGAAGAACACCGGTGCCGTGCGGGCATCGTCGAGGAGCCGGTCCAGCTGCGATTCGACGGTGAGGCCGGGGGTGGGGTTCTGGGCCCGTTGGGGCGGACATCCCGGCTGCTCGCCGTTGTACCAGACGTCGCCGAACGGCTCGTGGTGGCAACGGTGGTCGCCCCGTTGCTCCATCATCCGCTCGAATGCGGTGGAGCGCGACCGGATCACGCACCAGAGGGCGAGGATCCGCTGCATCAGCAGGTCGTCGGGCGTCGGGCGAGGATCCGCTGCATCGTCCCGGTCCAGGTGCCTAGAGCGTGCCGAGCAGGTGGCCGTGGCCGGTAACGGCCTCTCCCAGGTCGAGCTCCCGCAGCATGGCCCAGTAGAGGGCGTTGTCCGAGGCGACGACCGGCTTGTCGAACCGGGATTCCAGGTACGGCCCGTGCGGCGAGGTGCGGAACCCGGAGCCGGTCTGGCCGACCGCATCGGCGTCCGGTGCCGCCTCGTGGGCCAGGCGGATGCTCTCGAGCA
>CAJXIS010000297.1 GCA_913054115.1 uncultured Acidimicrobiaceae bacterium
GCCCTCGTCACCGGCGCCAGCCGCGGTATCGGCCGGGCAACGGCGGTCGCCCTGGCCGGGGCCGGCTGGGACGTGGCGATCACGGCCCGTACCGTCCATGAGGGTGACGCAGTCCACCGCTCGGTCGATGGCGACGTGCGAATTCCCGGCAGCCTCGACGACACCTCCGCCCGGATCGAGGCTCTCGGAGGACGCGTCGTCCCGATCGTCATGGACCTGCTCGACCGGGAATGCCTCGCTCCTGCCGTCGATACCGCCATCGAAGGCCTGGGCCACCTCGACGCACTCGTCAACAACGCCATCTACGTGGGTCCGGGCAACGACCACCGCTTCCTCGACATCGACGCCGACATCCTGGATCGGCGTGTACTCGGCAACCTCACCTCGCAACTCGACGTCACCCGGCGGGCACTGGCCCACATGGTCGAGCGTGGATGCGGCACCATCGTCAACCTGACCAGCCCGGCCGGCTACGCCGCCCCCTTCGCCCTTCCCGGCAAGGGCGGTTGGGGAATGCCGTACGCCGTCTCGAAGGCAGGCTTCCACCGGATCGCCGTCCAGATCGCCTACGAGTACGGCGACCGGGGAATCGTGGCCCTCAACGCCCAGCCCGGCATGGTCGCCACCGAACGAATCATGGCCGTCGGCCGCAGCCGCGAACTGATCGCAAAGTACGGAGTCCCTCCAGAAGTCGTCGGACGGACACTCGCCCACGTTGTCGAGACCGCCCGCGGCGGTCCCGATGACCTGCCGTGGCCCAACGGCGACAACGTCGAGCTCCAGGACCTGGCCCACGAGCTGGGCTGGCTCGACAGCCCCGGCCGATTCCCCGACCCAGCCTGAGCCGGTGCTGGCCGCGACCGTCACCGAAGCGGGCGCCCGCTACGGCGACCGCATCGCCGTTCGCACCTCGACGGGAGCCGAGCTCACCTACCTCGACCTGGACCGGGCCTCCGACGAGGCAGCCGTCGGCCTGGCGGCGCTCGGCGTCACCCGAGGATCGCTCGTGCTCCTGTCGCTTCCGTCCGGACTCGACTACCTCGTCGCCTACCTCGCCGCTGCGAAGCTGGGTGCGGCAACGGGCGGCATCAACCCCCGGCTGAGCCCAGCCGAGCGCGGAGACCTGGCCTCCGCTGTCGGCCCGGACCTGGTCCTCGCCACCTCCGTGCTCTTCGACGGCCTTCCCGACGAACTGCACGTCGAGTTGGTGGACCCCGGAATCGGCCGCCCGCTGGCCGAACTCCGAGTAACCGGCGAGGCCCCACCCGCTGTCGCCATCGACCCCGACGAGGCCGTGTGCCTCTGCTTCACGTCGGGCTCGACCGGGCGACCCAAGGCCGCCTGGTTCGGCGGGCGCCAACTGCAGGCTGCCGCAGAACTCGACACCGGGGGCGCCTGGGGCGGTGGCCACCTCATCGCCGGCACGGCCATGGCCCACGTCGGGTTCATGACCAAGGTCCCCTGGCAACTGGCCTCCGGAGCCACGATCCACGTCATGGACCGCTGGTCGGCCGGCGAGGTCCTCGACCTGATCGACACCCATCGCATGCCGGCGGTGAACGGGGTGGCCGCCCAGATCGCCCTCATGCTGCGCCACCCCGACTTCGACCGCCACGACTTCTCCTGTGTCCGGGCGATCGTGGTGGGAGCAGGACCCTCGCCGCCCAGCCTCGTCCTGGAGGCACGGGAGCGCTTCGGGGCCCCGTATTCGAACCGCTACTCGTCGACCGAATCGGGCGGCACCGGGCTCGCCACGGCTCTCGATGCCGACGACGAGGAGGCACTCCACACCGTGGGGCGACCCCGCCCGGGAGTCGTCGCCGAGGTGCGCGACCCCGAGGGCCGTGCACTGCCGGCCGGCGAGGTCGGCGAGCTCTGGTTGCAAACCCCGACGGCGATGTCGGGCTACTGGCGCGACCCGGAACGGACGGCCGACGCTCTGGTTAACGGATGGCTGCGAACCGGCGACCTCGCCCGGACCGACGACCGGGGATGTCTCCGACTGTCCGGACGCACCGGCGAGATGTTCATCCGGGGTGGCTACAACGTCCACCCCCAGGAGGTCGAGGCGGCGCTCGGAACACACCCCGGCGTCGCCCAGATCGCAGTGGTGCCACGAGCCGACGACGTGATGGGCGAGGTCGGCGTCGCCGTGGTCGTACCGGCCGACCCGACCGATCCGCCGTCGCTCGACGACCTCCGGTCACACGGAGCGGACCACCTCGCCGCCTACAAGCTCCCCGAGGTGCTGCGCCTCGTTGACGAACTGCCGCTCAACAGCGGCGACAAGGTGGACCGGCGTCGGCTCACCGCCGACGAGCGCAACGACTGACCGGGCTCAGCGACGTCCCCGGCGGGAGCGGCGCTCACGCTGTTCGTCCCGGGTCCGTTGCTCGGCCAACTCGGTGCGCAACGCCCGGTACCGGGCCACCCTCCGGGCGTCGACGATCCCGTCGCCAACCGCCCCCGTCACGGCACAGTCCGGCTCGGAGTCGTGGGCGCAGTCGGCGTACCGGCACTCCGCAGACAGGTCCTGGAGGTCGCCGAAGACCCGGTCCAACGCCTCCTCGGTGTCGAGCAGGCCGACGGCCCGGATGCCCGGCGTGTCGATCACCAGCCCGCCTCCCGGCAGGTGGACCAGTTCACGGCTGACCGTGGTGTGGCGGCCCCTCGCATCGCCGCCGCGCACCTCGCCGATGGCAAGTCGGTCCTCGCCGAGCAGGGCGTTGACGAGCGTCGACTTGCCTGCGCCCGACTCGCCGAGCAGGGCCACGGTCCGGCCCGGCCCGGTGCGGGCCACGACCTCGTCGAGGCCCTCTATGCCACCGATGACGAGCACCGGCGTCTCCGGCGCCACCGCCCGGATGGTCGCCGCCACGTCGTCGGCAGCCCGGCCGGCCCGGGTGTCGGCCTTGGTGAGCACGACCGCCACGTCGGCGCCGCTGTCCCATGCGATGACGAGCAGGCGCTCGAGGCGTCCGGCGGGAAACGGCCGATCCAGGCCGTGGACGATCAGGACGGAGTCGACATTGGCGACGAGTACCTGTTCGAGGCCCGCCTCCGAAGGGTCACGGCGCGACAGGGTGTTG
>CAJXIS010000298.1 GCA_913054115.1 uncultured Acidimicrobiaceae bacterium
GGAAGCGGCCCTTGCCGCCATTGCGTTCGTTGGCGAAGGCGATGAAGCGGTCGCAGCCCTCGGCCAACCGGGCATGTGCGGCGACCCAGCCGTCGGCGTCGAGGGCGTTCAGGCCGTGCGAGGGGAACACCACCGGCGTGCCACCGCTCGCCGCTATGCGGTCGAACTCGCGGGCGTAGCGGCCCGGATCGAACGGGTCGCCGGCCCCGTCGGCGATGTGGGCCCCGCCGACGAATGCGTCGCAGAGATCCGACGTGACGGCCAGGACCTCGGCCTTCGTGGCGTCGTCGAGCAGCTGCACGTACCCGGTGTCCATGTTGACGGCCGGAGTGAGTCCGGCGGCTGCCGTCCGCTCGACGTGTGCGGCGAACCCGGGCCAGTCGACCTCGCCGCCGTCGGTGAACGGCAGCAGGATCGCCGACATGCCCGTGATCGTCCGACCCGGACGGACCATGGCACCCGGGTGGGGTGCCTCGGTCACCGGTCGTCACCGCCGCTGCGGTGCCGCCGGAGCGCATCGGCCCCGGCGTCGGGCGCCGCTGCATCGACGACCCGGTCGCGTTCCCGTTCCAGGAGGGCGAATGCCCTGGGCGGCGGGTCGGGCGGGGCGTCCCACATCGTCGACCCGGGATCGCCCGACGCGAGGACGCTGCGGGCAAGGACGTGGTCGCCGGGTTCGACCTCGGTGGTGAGGGTGGGCATGGCTGCGTGCGGCTCCATCATGTTGGCGTTCGGCGGCAGTGGCCGGGCGCTCCCCTCGCCATCGGCTCCCCGGATACCCGACAGCGCCTCGGGCGTCCGGATCAACACATGGCCGGGACCCTGGTCGGCACCGCCCTCCCGACCGAACCAGAGCGAGTCCACGCCGACGGCGAAGCCGGTGTCGGTGACGGTGACGGGCCGACCGGTACGCACGAGGTGGATCCTGTGGTGCCACGGCGTGCCGCCGCAGAGCACGGTGTCGATCACGACGTCGTCCCATGGCCGCCAGCGCGACCAGACCATCCCGTCCTCGACGAAGGCGTCCTCGATGTTCCAACGCGTGCGGGTACCGGAGCCGTCCGACACCAGCAGCGTCGAGTCGGTGCCGAGGTCGGCCCAGCCGAACTCGACATCGCCGCTGAACCCGAACCGGGACGAGTAGGCGAACTTGCCGTACTTGGCCGTCGTCTGCTCGAGGAACGAAAACGACGGCGACCGGCGACCGGAGAGCACGACCACGTGGTCGTTGTCCCGGTCGAGCACGAAGCCGGCGAGCGGCTGGTCGACCGGTGTATCGAGCGGTGGCTGTGGCTCCTCGTCGACCGTCCAGAAGGGGTGGTCGTCGGGTGCCGCCAGGCCGATGAACGCCTTCATCGCCCAGTACGGCGAACCGGCCGAGTTGTAGCCTTCGGCCAACCGGCGGTTGTCGTAGGCGTACCCGATGCTGAGCACGCCGTCCCGGTCCGAGATCGGCCGCTGGGACCACCAGCGGAGGTGGCGCAGCGACAGGCCCTTCGCCCGGCCCCACGGAAGCGCCTCGAGGTCGGCGGCGGCCATCGCCCCCCAGAGGCTGCATTGCGCGAACCGGTAGGTCTGGCTACGGCCGTACGGGAAGGCGGCGCCGTCGGGGGCGAACCAGTGCTCGAAATCCGGTGCGAACGCCGCCGCCCGTTCGACGTAGCGCCCCGCCGCCTCCCGGTCGCCGAGCCCCGACGCCGCGACCATGAGCCCGTAGGTGTGGAAGGCGAAGGGGAGGTACCAGTCGACGTTGCCCAGCGCCCCGTCCCGGTACCAGCCGTCGCCAAGGTGATAGTCCTCGATCTTCTCCAGCGACCGCTGTGCCGCCGCCGGGTCGCCGGGTGCACCAACCCTCTCGCGGCCGAGGTGGACCAGCAGGCGGAAGAACTGCCAGTTGTTGGGTGCCGGCTCGAACCGGTCGATGCCGTCGAGCCAGGCGAGCACGCGCTCCCTGGACGGGTCGGAGAGCGGCTCCCAGTAGTGCTCGGGAACGGTTGCCATGGCGTAGCCGATGGCCGCCATCTCGACCATGCGCTGGTCGGGTCCCGTCTCGCAGGCCCCCCAGTACTCGGAATGGTCGGGGTCGGTGCCGTTGGCGAGCCCCTCGCACCAGCGGTCCCAGTGGCCGAAATCGCCGCCACCGGCGACCAGCGGCACGATGCCGTAGAGCGGACGGGCGTAGCCCTCGAGCTCGGCGACCCGCTGCGGGAACAGCGCCGCGCCGCTGCCCAGCCGCATGCGTGCGCTGCCGGGACTGAGGTGGGGGAGCAGCGGCTCGACCAGGTCGCGTACGGCCCGCTGGACATCGGCCCGGGTGGCCAGCGGGTTGCCGGCCATGGGGTTGGCCCGGGGATCAGGCATGGTCGGCCTCCCCGATCCAGGTCCGGAGCGTGGCGGCCTCGCGGCCGAGACATGCCGGTTCGTCGTCGGGGACGTATTCGAGGAAGGCCCAGCGGTCGTGGTTCCAGCGCCCCGTTGCGTCGGCGGCGAGGACCGATCGCCACAGGTCGGCCCCGTCCGCCAGCGGCAGGCGGTCGGCGAACCCGCCCGGCCCCCAGGAGAAGACATGGAGGTGCGACAGGTGCCCGGCGACTGCGGCGTGCTCTTCGATGGCATCGACGGGTGTGAGCGCCGGGTCGGGCTGCCAGTACGTGAACAGGTTCTCCCGGTCGGCTCCGGCGAGCAGCTCGAGGGTCGAGGCTGCGGTCCCGGTGCGGGTGCCGGGGTGGAACTCGAGCGAGACCGTGAGCCCGCGCTCGGCGGCCCGGTCGGCGATGTCGGCCACGTCGGCCGCCTCGGCCTCGTCGGGCGCCCAGATCCGCAGGTTCCCGGCGCCCAGCTCGACGGCGGTGGAGCAGGCGGCGGCGACCTCGTCGTGCGAGGCCCGTCCGGCGAACAGGTAGGTGCCGTAGGAGGGGCACGCCAGTCCGGCGTCGGCGCAACGGTCGGCCACCGATGCAGCGTCGGATCCCGGCGGCACGTGCCGGTCGGCGCCCCACTCAATGCCGGCCAGTCCGGCGTCGGACGCCAGCGCCACGACCTCGTCGACCGCGAGGTCGCGGAACGAGATCG
>CAJXIS010000299.1 GCA_913054115.1 uncultured Acidimicrobiaceae bacterium
ACGACCCGGGTTCGCGCTCGCCGGGCCGTCGATCGGCGGCCCCCAACAGCAGGCCGAAGCCGATCAGGCACACGGCGACCAGCCATGTCCGATCACCGAGATCCGCCGACGAGGAAAGCACCAGGACGCCGATGAGGCCGGTCGGTACGGCCGTCACGAGCACGAGGCCTCCGATCCTGGCGTCGGTAGCGTCGTGCGGACGCCTGGCCGCCGACGCGAGGAGCGCCACGCCGTAGCGGCGGATGTCGTCGCGCAGGTAGGCGATGACGCCCACGAGGGTGCCCAGGTGCAGGGCGACGTCGAAGGCATTCTCGAGGGCCTGGTCGCCGCCGAAGTCGTCCCAGCCGAAAAGCCACGGCACGACCGCCAGGTGGCCGCTCGAAGAGACCGGCAGGAACTCGGTGAGTCCCTGGACGACGCCGAGGAGCAGGGCATGGAGCAGCGACATGTTCGTCCTGAGCGCCGATGCCCGTCAGGCGCCGGAGACGGTCACGTCGCCGATCACCAGCGACACACCGGCCGCATGCATCGGCAACCACTCGAGGTCGCCACCGACCTCGGAGACGTCCTGGAGCATCTTCTGGATGGTCGATGCGATCGTGAACTCGCGGACCGGCTCGGCGAGTTCGCCACCCCGGATGCGGAGGCCCTCGGCGCCCGTGGAGAAATCGCCGCTCACGGGGTTGACGCCGGAGTGCAGACCGCTCACGCCCTGCACGAGCAGCCCGTCATCGACGTCGGCCACCATTTCGGCCTGGGTCCGGGTGCCCGGAACCAGCGTCAACGCCTGGATGCCGACGCCGGGCGTCGAGGCATAGCCGCGAACCGCCGAACCCGTCGAAGCACCACCCGAGCGCCGGCCCGTGTAGCTGTTGTGCACGAAGCGCAGCAGGCGCCCGTTCTCGAGCAGCACGTTGCGACGGGTCGCCAGTCCCTCGCCGTCCGCTGCGGTCGCCGTGAACGCAGCGGTATCGGTGGGATCGTCGATGAGGGTCAGCAGCGGAGCAGCGACCTCCTCACCGAGCCGGTCCGCGAACAGCGACCGCCCCTTGAGCACGCTCTCGCCGTTGAGCGTCGATCCGACGATGCCGAGGAACTGGGCGCTCACCCAGGGATCGAGCACGACGGTGAGGCGCGCGGATTCGGGCTTGACCGCCCCCAACAGGCGGGTCGCCCGTTCGACGGCTTCGGCTGCCGCCCTCTCCGGGTCGAGGTCGCCGGGCTCCCGGCCGATCGAGAACCCGAAGCCGGTCTGGGTCTCGTCACCCTCACCGGCCAACACGTAGACCGACAGGTAGCACCCGGTCTCCCGACTGGTCGACCGGATGCCCGTCGTCGTCACGACAGCCGACTCGGCGATCGTGTCGACGTACTCGGCGGACTCGATGCCGACGATGCGAGGGTCGATGTCGGCCACCAGGCGCTCGAGCTCGAGGGCCGCTGCGATCTTGGCCTCGGTCGGGTGGTCGGCGAGTGCCGCCCGATGGAGGTCGAGCTCGATCGGCACGACCCCGTCCGGCTCGGCCACGGCGCACCACTCGTCCGGCGTGGCGAAGGCGACGTTGTCACGGGCCTCGGCAAGCGTCTCGGCGAGAACGTCGAGGTCGAGCGTTCCGGCGTGGGCGAAGCCCTGTCGGCCATCCCGCACGACCCGAATGCCGATGCCCTGCGACTCTGCGACCGTCAGGGACTCGACCTGCTGCTCGTAGGCACGGACCTCGGTCTCGCGCTCGTGGACCGCATAGACCTCGACGTGTTCGTCGTCGTTCGCCCAGCCGACGATGCGGTCGGCGATGTCGAGGAGTTCGGGCACCTCAGGCCGCCGTACGGTCAGGGTCGTGCGCCACCTCAGGCCGCCGTGCCGCCGACCGTCAGGCGGGTCACGCGCAGCGTCGGCGTGCCGTCGCCCACGGGAACGCCCTGGCCGTCCTTGCCGCAGGTTCCCGGCGACCCCATGGCGAAGTCGCCGGCGATGGCGTCGATGTCACGGAGCACGTCGGGTCCGTTGCCGATGAGGTTGCCCTCGCGGATCGGCGCCGTGATCCGGCCGTTCTCGATCAGGTACGCCTCGGTCATGCCGAACACGAAGTCGCCGGTGGCGGTGTTGACCTGCCCGCCGCCCAGTTGGGCCACGTACACGCCCCACTCGGTGTCGGCGACGATCTCGTCCGGGTCGGCGTCGCCGGCGGCCAGGTAGGTGTTGGTCATCCGGACCATGGGCAGGTGCTGATAGCTCTGGCGGCGTCCGTTGCCCGACGAGTCGCGACCTTCCTTGCGGGCCCGGAGGTGGTCCCACATGTAGTCGGTGAGGACGCCGTCCTCGATGAGGACGTTGTGGGCGGCTGGGCGGCCCTCGTCGTCGATCGCGTAGCAGCCCCACTCGCCAGCCATCGTGCCGTCGTCGACGAGGGTCACGAACGGTGCGGCGACGACCTCGCCCCTCCGGCCGGCGAACACCGAGGCCGACTTGGCGATCAGGTCTGCCTCGAGGCCGTGGCCGCAGGCCTCGTGGAACAGGACCCCGCCGCCACCCGGACCCACCACGACCGGCATCTCGCCGCTGGGTGCGGGTACGGCATCGAGCTTGGTGATCGCACGGCGGGCCGCTCGACGGGCCAGGTCCGCCACGTCGACCCGGTCGAAGAGCTCGAAGCCGACGGTGTGGCCGACCGACTCGCGGCCGGTCTGCATGCCGCCGTCTCCCGAGGCGACACACGACACGGAGAAACTCGTCCGGACCTGGTCATCGCCGGTCAGCAGCCCGTCGGAGTTGGCGATCTGGATACGGCGACGGCTGTCCGCATAACGGGCGGTGACCTGCCGGATGGCGTCATGCTCGGCCCGGGCGACCCGGTCGGCATCCTCCAGCAATGCCACCTTGCGGGCCTTCGGCACATCGGCCGGCAGCACGGCGACGGCGCTTGACCGCGGCGACCGGTCATCGTCGAGCGACACGGTGCGGTCACCCCCGCCGCCGCTGGCAGCGGCGGATGCGGCCCGGGCCGCCGAGCGAAGTCCATCTGGCGAGAGGTCGGCCGTGTGGGCGAAACC
>CAJXIS010000300.1 GCA_913054115.1 uncultured Acidimicrobiaceae bacterium
CTCCGGCGGCCGAAGCCCAGCGCCCGTATCGTCGCGGTTCCGTGACGACAGGGGGGCCCGCGTCGCGGGCTTCGGCTGTGCTCATACCGCCACTCGGCAATGTCGCACCCAGCTACTCGACAACGTTGATGGGGATCGGGTCGTACAGCGCGCCCGGGTCCACGCCGTACTTCTCCATGATCTCTGCGGCGGTCCCGTTGTCGACGAGTCGTTGCACCGCCGCTTGCACCGCATCGCGGAGCTCGTCGTTGCCCTTGAGGAACGCAAACGCATCCGGCTGGACGGTATAGGGGCCCCCAGGTGCCACCTCGAAGACGGTTCCGTTCTCTACTATGGTAGAGAGGTAGTTCAAGGCATTCCCGCCACCGAAGGTTGCTTCGGCCTGCCCGGAGCGAACCGCCAATTGTGCGAAAGAAGCTCCGGGGAACTCCTTGACCTCCATCGGATCGGCACACGATTCGTTGGCCTCGGTCACAGCGCCCACGGCGATGGATCCGGCAATAACGGCCACGGTGTGGCCGCAGAGCGACTCGAGGCTGTCGAAACCGTTCGGGTTGCCGGCCGGAACCAAGATCCCGAGTCCATCCCCCAGGTAGTCCACGAAATCGAGGACCTCCTGTCTTGCTTTCCTGTCGCTGACAGTAAAGGTCATGTCGAGGCTCCCGCCCTGCAATCCCGGAATCAGCGAAGGGAACGGCATCTCGCGGTACTCGATCTCGACTCCCAACAGGGCGCCCACGGCATTGGCGAGATCGGTCATGTACCCGGTGCGGGTGGCTGCGTCGTCCTCCAGGTACACCGCCGGGGGCTCGGTCACCGGCCCACCGGCCTTGATAACGCCGGCCTCACGGATGTAGTCGGGGAGCAGCGCGTTCAATTCCCCGCTCATCGCCTCGGCGGAGGCCGCCTGTGGCGTGGCATCGTCGTCTCCGCAGGCGGAAACGAGCAAGAACACAGCCAGTAGTGCGCCAAGGGTCCGATGGCTTCTTCTCATGTTCGGCATTCCTCTTCGGCAATCCTCCTCGAAGCCAGGCCCCCGCACCGGGAGGCCGCCCTCGATGTGGGATGCTGCAGCCCACATGCCGGGACAGTATCGTGATTCGCCAATCGCGTTGTCAAGCGAGATGCGACGCTTTCCAAACGGGCGGGCACGCGGTTGACGACCGTTCAGAGCGTGGATAATCTCATCCCACTATGCGGTATACGGTTTCTTACTAGTCGGGATATGACCGCGGTGACCACCAACACACCAGCCGAGCCGGCATCACACCCCCTCGATCGTTTCGCCGTCGTGGGGAAGAGCGCCGTCATCACGGGCGCCTCGGGAGCACTGGGGGCCGGCATCGCCGAGACCCTCGGGGCGATGGGCGCGAAGCTCACCCTCGCCTCCGGCAGTGCCGAGCCGCTCGCCGACCTCGCCCGACGGATCACGGAGGCCGGTGGCGTGGCACAGACCATCAATCGTCGGCCCAACGGTGCCGAGGACGCCGAGGCCATCGTCGAGCGAGCCGTGGGCGCATTCGGGTCGGTCGACCTCCTCGTCGTCGCATCCGGGTTCAACCAGGCCGGCTTCATCCACGAGCAGGATCTGGCGGACTGGGAGACGGTCATGGATGCCAACGTCCGCGGGGCGTGGCTGATGGCCCAGGCGTTCGGCAAGCGCGCCCTCGACCAGGGAACAGGCGGCAAAGTCCTGCTCATCTCATCGGTGCGCGGTCGTCACGGCAACTACTCCGGCTACACGGCCTACTGCACTTCGAAGGGCGCCACGGACGCGCTGACGCGTTCGCTGGCGACGGAATGGGCCCAGTACGGCATCACCGTCAACGCGATCGCACCGACGGTGTTCCGGTCAAGCCTGACCGCGTGGATGTTCGGCGACGACGAGCTCGGCCGCGCCACGCGGGAACGAAGCCTGGCGCGCATCCCCTTGGGTCGGCTCGGTGAAGTCGATGACCTCCTCGGCATGGCGATCTACCTGCTGTCTCCCGCCTCGGATTTCTGCACTGGTCAGGTCATGTACGTCGACGGCGGCTACACCGCGGGATGACGAGCAGGCTGCCGAACGTCGCCGTCCTCGGCGCAGGACGCATGGGGGCGGCCATCGCCTTCGTCTTCGCCGGAAGCGGTCACCACGTTCGGTTGTACGAACCCGATCCATCGGCGCGCGATCGGGCGAGGGACCGCCTCCGAGAGGTGGCGGCGACGCTCCGACGTGCGCACGCTTCCGACATTCCCATCTCCGGTGACCTGGACGAGGTCGTCCGACAAGCCGATCTGATTATCGAGGCCGCCCCAGAGGACACCGCCATCAAGCGGGCCCTATTCGACGAACTTGGTGGGGCGGTGGGGCCGGATGTCATGGTCGGCACGAACACCTCATCGCTGCCGATGATGAGTTTCGCTCAGGGCTTTCCGAACCCTGGGCGGCTGGTCTACGCCCACTTCTGGAACCCGCCGTACGCCATCCCTCTGGTCGAGCTCGCACCGGGGCCGGATACCGACGAGTCGGCAATGGAAACCGTCGCCGGCTGGCTGGAGGGTGCCGGGATGGCGCCGGTGTCGCTTCAACGGGCGGTCCCCGGACTCATCGGAAACCGGCTCCAGCACGCGCTGAAACGTGAGGCGATCGCGCTTGTCGCAGACGGCGTCTGCGACGCCGCCACCATCGACGATGTCGTCAAGCTCGGGTTCGGAGCCCGAATGGCCGTGCTCGGCCCTTTGGAGCAGTCGGACCTCGTCGGGCTCGACCTCACCCTCGCGATCCATGAGAGCCTCATTCCGACGCTGGACAGGACGGCCGGCGCGCACCCCTACCTCGTCGATAAGGTCGAGAGAGGCGAGCTCGGCATGGACGCCGGCGTCGGCTTCCGAACCTGGACCCCGGCATCGGCGAAAGCGGTGCGCGACCGGCTCGATCGATGGAACACCCGGACGTCGCAAGCCGATGGTGACCCCGAGCCGCTCGAGTCGGGGAGAACCCCATGAATCCCAGCGTCACGCGCCACCAACCCACACCTGCGCCGAGCCCGGTAGTC
>CAJXIS010000301.1 GCA_913054115.1 uncultured Acidimicrobiaceae bacterium
CGGTTCACGTTCCTCGAGACGGTGGATCCGCGGGCGCTGACGTCGGGGACTCCGGACGTGCCGACCACCACCGGCGGATAGGACGAGCGCCATGCGCGCCGTCGTGCTGGTCGGGGGCTTCGGGACGAGGCTGCGCCCGCTGACCACAGACCTTCCGAAGCAGATGCTGCCGATCCTGGATCGGCCCATGATCGAACACGTGGTCGAACACCTCGCCGCCCACGGCGTCGACGAGGTCGTGCTCTCGCTCGGCTTCCTGCCCGATGCCTTCCTCGACGCCTATCCCGACGGTCGCTGCGCCGATATACCGCTCACCTACGCCGTCGAACCCGAGCCCCTCGACACGGCGGGTGCCATCCGGTTCGCCGCCGACGAGGCCGGGATCGACGAGACGTTCCTCGTCCTCAACGGCGATGTCCTCACCGACCTCGCAGTCGATGAACTGGTCGCATTCCATCGGGCATCCGGGGCCGAGGGCACGGTCTCGTTGACGCCCGTCGACGATCCCTCGCGCTACGGCGTCGTGCCGACCGACGCAGACGGACGGGTCACGGGCTTCGTCGAGAAGCCGCCGGCCGGTGAGGCCCCCTGCAACTGGATCAACGCCGGCACCTACGTCCTCGAGCCGTCGGTCCTCGACCGCATCGAACCCGGTCGCCGCGTCTCGGTCGAGCGCGAGGTCTTTCCAGCCATGGCCGATGCCGGGACCCTGTTCGGCTTCCGCTCCGAGGCCTACTGGGTCGACACCGGCACTCCCGAGACCTATCTGGGCGTGCAGCTCGACCTGCTCGACGGTGTTCGCGGACCCGCCCGGTCTGGCGTGGACGATGCCGCCGATATCCAGCCCGGTGCGACGGTTCGCCGCTCGGTGATCGGCCCGGGTGTCGTGGTGGCCGGCGGAGCACGGATCTGCGACGCTGTGGTCATGGCCGGATCGAGGATCGGGGAGGGAGCAGTCGTCGAAAGTTCCCTCGTGGGATGCAATGCATCCATCGGCCCGGACGCGCAGGTGATCGGCCTCTCCGTCGTCGGCCACGGGGCCGTGGTGGCCGACGGCGAGCGCCTCGACGGCGACCGCCGCCCAACAGGTTCGAGGAGACCGGGGTGAGGGCCGTCGTCACCGGGGGAGCCGGGTTCATCGGCTCGACGCTCGTCGACCGCCTCCTGGCCGACGGGCACGAGGTCGTCGTGCTCGACGACCTCTCGACGGGCAGCGAGGAGAACCTCGCCGACGCCCGCTCGTCGGCCGATGGCCGACTGCGCCTCGAGGTGGTCGACCTGCGCGAGGATCGGAGCATCGAACTCGTCGCCGCGGCCGCGGCCGACGTGGTGTTCCACCTGGCCGCCCAGGCCGATGTGCGGGCCTCGGTCGACGACCCGGTCAACGACGCCATGGTCAACGTCCTCGGCACCCTCCGCGTCCTCGAGGGTGCACGGGTGGCCGGCACGAGGAAGGTCGTCGTTGCGGCGAGCGGGGGCACGCTGTACGGCGACGCCGACCCGGCACTCCTTCCCCTCGACGAGTCCACGGCACACCGTCCCGAGAGCCCCTACGGGGCGTCGAAGCTCGCCGCCGGGACCTATCTGAGGGTCTACGAGTCCCTGTATGGAATCCGCTGGACCGAACTGGCCCTGGCGAACGTGTACGGACCCCGACAGGATGCCGACGGCGAGGCGGGGGTCGTGGCCATCTTCGCCGGAAGGCTGCTGGCCGGGGAGGCCTGCACCGTGTACGGCAGCGGCGGGCAGACCCGCGACTTCGTCTTCGTCGACGATGTCGTGGAAGCCTTCGTCGCCGCGGCCGATCGGGGCGATGGGCGACTGTTCAACATCGGAACCGGCGTCGAGACGTCGGTCAACGGGCTCTACCGCTCGATGGCCGAGGTCGTGGACGGTCCTGACGAACCCCTTCGGGCACCGGCTCGCACCGGCGAGTTGGAGCGGTCGGCGCTCGACCCCTCGCTCGCCGCCGAGGTCCTGGGCTGGCGTCCGGGTGTCGCCCTGGACGATGGCATCCGGCGGACCGTCGACTGGTTCAGGGGTACCGACTCCTAGCGGAACAGGTCCTCGTCGGGCTTCCGGATCAGGTCGGCGACGACGCTCCCGTCGCCCATCCACCCGGGATCGACGCCGCGCAGCACCGCCACGGCGATGCCCGTGGACTTGCCCATCACGAGTTCCGCTGCGGCGGCCAGTTCATCAGCCACGGCAACCTCGGTGACCTGGAGTTCCCGACCCAGTGCGTCCTGCGTGCCGCGGAGGTCGATGACGGGTCGCAGCCCGGCGACGCCGATGGCGACGTCGGTGACCCCCCTGCGCCACGGTCGCCCGAAGGTGTCGCTCACGATGACGGCCACATCGACGCCGAAGCGGTGGACGAGGGCGTCGCGAATGCGTCGCGCCGACCGGTCGGGGTCCTCGGGGAGCAGCGCCGCCTGTCCGGCCTCGACGTTCGAGAGGTCGACACCGGCATTCGCACAGACGAAGCCGTGGGTGGTCTCCGAGATGACGAGGTCGCCGCGGCGTCGCAGGATCCGGACGGACTCGGCCTCGACGATCGGACGGTGGCCGACCTCGGGGTCGATGTCGACCAGCCGGCCCTCGGCCTTCGAGACGACCTTCTGAGTCACCACGACGACATCGCCGTCGCAGAGCCCGATGGCGTCCTCGCAGGCCGCTGCGACCATCCCGGCCAGGTCGTCCCCCGGGCGGACCTCGGGAAGTCCCGGAACCGGGACCACCCTGAGTTCGGCGGTCATGCGACGGCCCCGAGGGTCGTGGCCGCCAACGCAGCCGCCACGTCGACGGTCCGCATGACGGTGTCGGTTACGACGCAGCGCAGGCCCTCGGCCTCGACCTCGTCGGACAGGTCGGCGTCGATGAGGTCGATCACGAGGGTGGCCACCAGGTCACGGTAGAGGCGGGCGACCCCGACGACCGACGACTCATGCCCCAGTTCGGTGAGCATCCGGTCGGCCGGTCCCTTGAGCGCCGACCCGCCGACGATCGGGGAGACCGCCACGTTGGTC
>CAJXIS010000302.1 GCA_913054115.1 uncultured Acidimicrobiaceae bacterium
TTCGGTCAGGCGCTCCTTCGTAGGCGGCCTGCCGGAACGACCAACCTTGACGTCGTGGTCGAGACGCCTGCCGGGGACCGCCGGATCACTGTGGATGGTTCGACCGCCGATCTGGAGGTGCAGGCGGTGGTCGAGATGGGCGCTGCCGCAGCTGGCCCTTCGATCGAGGGGATCGACATCGACCTGGATGGCGGGCAGGTTCGGTCTGCACACAGCGTCGACTTCGGCAACCCCCATCTGGTGCTCGTGGTAGACGAACCCGACGAGGTTGACCTGGCCGTTGTCGGCCCTTCCACCGAGTCCTTCTTCGCCCCGACCGGCTGCAATGTGCACCTGGTGGCAGTGGTCGACCGGGCAACGGTCAGAATGCGGACGTGGGAACGCGGTGCCGGCCTGACGATGGCCTGCGGTTCGGGTGCCTGCGCTGCCGCTCATGTGCTGAACGTCAGCGGCCTGGTGGACGGCGTGGTGGAGGTTCGGATGCCCGGAGGGACAGCGACGGTCATGGTTGGTGACACCGTCCGCCTGGCCGGAACGGCGACCTTCATGGATGCACACTCGGTGGATCTCGATTCGGACCATGAGAAGGCGCCTGACAATGGGTGAGTCGACCGATCCGGACGAGGTGGCGGGCCTGGAGCCCGACGAGCTGACGGATCTGGACCCGGAGTCGGGCTACGACCCGGACCAGGAATCGCATCGCGGCGCCTTTGGTGAGTTCGGTGGTGAGTCGACCGGCCTCATCGATCGGACGTTCCGGGAGCGCATAGTCCTCGCCGGCGTCAGCCTGGGTCGTGCCGACCCGGAGGCCATCGACGCCTCCATGGATGAACTGGCCCGTCTCGTCGAGACGGCCGGCGCCGATCCTGTCGCCCGCGTTCTCCAGCATCGCGATTCACCCGACCGGGCGACCTACGTGGGTAAGGGCAAGGTCGCTGAAATCAAGGCGATCTCGGAGGCGCTCGACGCCGACACCGTGGTCTTCGACAACGACCTGACACCTGCACAGCAGGGAAACCTCGAGGAGATCCTGAAGCGTTCGGCGCTGGATCGCACCGCCGTGATCCTCGACATCTTCGCCCAGAATGCCAGTAGCCCCGAGGGAAGGGCACAGGTGGAGCTGGCCCAGCTCCGTTACCGCCTGCCCCGGCTGAGGCGCTCCGGTCGGACCTTCAGCCAGCAGGGCGGTGGCATTGGCACCCGTGGCCCCGGTGAGACCCAGCTGGAGGTCGACAGGCGTCGCCTCATGCGACGCATCACCCGCCTCGAATCGGACCTGCGTCGGATCCGTGGGAACCGTTCGACGCAGTCCAAGGCCCGCAAGCGCACCAGCAACAGGGCGGTGGCCATCGTGGGCTACACGAACGCCGGCAAGTCCACCCTCCTGAACTACCTGACCGATGCCGGGGTCCTGGTCGAGGACCGGCTCTTCGCCACGCTGGATGCCACCACCCGACGCCTGCAGCTTCCCGGTGGTGAGGCGGTATTCCTGAGCGACACCGTGGGCTTCATCCGCAAGCTCCCGCACCAGTTGGTCGAGGCCTTCAAGTCCACCCTCGACGTGGCGGTGGACGCCGACCTGCTGGTCCACGTCGTGGACGCCTCGGATCCCGACCCGGAGGGCTGCATCGCTGCGGTCAGGATCGTGCTCGACGAGATCGGCGCCGACCGGGTGCCCGAACTGTTCGTCTTCAACAAGGCCGATCTGGCGCCGGCGGCTGCGGCACGCCTCGTGGACCGGGAACCCGGTTCCGTGGCCATCTCGGCTGCGACCGGCGAGGGGATGGACGACCTCCTGGCCATGGTCGGGCGTCGGCTCCGCCGCCAGACGATCGTGGCCAACCTGCTGGTGCCGTACGCCCGCGGTGACGTGCTGGCGATGGCACACCGGGAAGGCGAGGTGCTCGAGGTTGACGAGATCGTCGACGGGTGGGCCGTGCAGGTCCGGGTGGACGAGGGTTCCGCCGGCCGACTGGCCGAGTTCCGTGTCGATGAGGGGTCCCCGACGGGGGCGGAAGCGGATGGTGGATCATGAGTTCCGAAACCGGTTCCAAGGGGTTCGTGCCGCCGCCGTACCCATTCGACGTCCCGGCCGAGGTGAGCTCCCTGGCCGAGGCGATGCCGGGCGGAGCCGTTGACCTCTCTCGTGGTGTGCCGTGCGACCCGGTGCCGGACGTGGTGGCTGTAGCGCTCGCCGAGCCCGACCCGGCCCGTCCGTATCCGCCGTCGGTCGGCACGCCGGAACTGCTTGATGCGGTGGTCGGATGGTGTGATCGACGCATCGACGTGCAACTCGAACCCAGTCAGGTCGGGGCATGTGTGGGGACCAAGGAGCTGGTCACGGGCCTGCCCCACCTGCTGAAACTCCGTAACCCGGACCGTGACACCGTCCTATACCCGGCCGTGTCGTATCCGTCCTACGAGATGGGCGCGGTGCTGGCCGGTTGTCGTGCGGTGCCGGTGCCATTGGATGCCTCCTGGCGTATTGACCTGTCAGCCATCGCCGACGCCGACGCGGAGCGTGCCCTGTGCCTGTGGGTGAACACCCCGGGCAACCCGGCGGGTGCCCTCGACGACCTGGGCGCGGCAGCGGCATGGGGCAGGGAGCGCGGCATCCCGGTCCTGTCCGACGAGTGCTACGTGGAGTTCACCTGGAATGGCCCGTCGCGCTCCATCCTGCAGCACGGAACCGACGGGGTGCTGGCTGTCCACTCCCTTTCGAAGCGATCCAACCTGGCTGGACTGCGGGTGGGCTTCTATGCGGGCGACCCGGATCTGACCTGGTACCTACGCGAGACACGACGCCACCAGGGGTTTCTGATTCCCGGTCCGGCCCAGGCGGCTGGTGCGGCGGCGTTGCGCGACCAGGACCACGTCGACATCCAGGCCGCCCGGTACCTGAGGCGCCTGGAGGTGCTCGTCGAGGTGCTGGGTTCTCTGGGGATCCATGCCGCCCTGCCGGAAGGCGGCTTCTATCTCTGGGTGGAGGCACCCGGTGGTGACGAGATGGCGCT
>CAJXIS010000303.1 GCA_913054115.1 uncultured Acidimicrobiaceae bacterium
ATAAACGCCGCCTTCGTCTCGTCAGGAACCTCCGGAGCCGGCGCCTCCGTCGTCGAGGTCTCAGCCGGCGCCTCGGTCGTCGTGCTCAGCGGCGCCTTGGTCGTGGTCGTCGGCGTCGTGTCGTCTTCTCCCCCACCGCAGGCCGAAGCCAGCAAGGTGAACGAGAGCAGTACGGCAAGAAGCGTGCGTGATCGTCGCATGGAATACTTTCCCCTCACAAGAGCCGGCCCGTCCTTCGAGCCGTGCCCGGATAGTAGACCACAGATCTGACGTAGTGTCAGAAACTGGGGCGAAAACTTCCAGGACCGGATACAGGCACCGGCGGCTAGCGTTGTCAGCCGTGCCCCGCATAGAGATCGAACTCACCTCTTTCCGCGACGACGGAACCTGGACATGGCGTGCCGCAGGCGCCCGGGAGCCCCGCGGCACCCTCGATGGCACCCTGCTCGCCAAGCCCGCATCGGTGGGCGACGTCCTGCGTGTGGAGACGGAACAGTTCCTCGACGGCATGACCGTCACGGCCGTTCTGCCACCCAAGGGCGAACGCACCGCACCGGTCCTCCTCGAGTTCTTCGACAACGGGAGCGGCGAACCGGACGTCACGACAAGCCTCATCGGCGGTCGGCGCCGCCGCGACTTCGACGACCGGGACGGTGACCGACGCCAGCGTCGTGGCGACCGCCAGCGGGACGGCAAGGGCCGCTCGGATCGCAAGCCGAAAGGCGAGGGGGCGGGCACCGCACGGGGCGATCGCCACCGTGCCGACAAGGGTCGTCCGGATCGCAAGCCGTCCGAAGGGCGGGACCGCAACCGGCGCGACAACCGGCCGCGACGCGACGATCCTCCCGCACGTCCGAAGGCGCCACGCCTGCGCCCGCGCCGGACCCACCGGGATGTCGCAGTCCGGGCACTGCCGGACGACCAGCGACGTATCGGTCGCATCCTCGTCAGCGGAGGCCTTCCCGGCCTCCGTGCAGAGATCGTCAGGCAGAACGAGCTTGCCCGCGACGCCGGCGAGCCCGAGATCCCAGCCGAACTCCTCCTCACCCTCGGCGAGCGGATCCACCCCACCCTCCACGTCGCCGACTGGCACGACCGCGCCGAGGCCGCCGAAGCCGGTCTGGACTCGGTCGACCTGCGCGACCTCCGATCCGTCGTCGTCGCCGCCGATTCCGGCGCACGGGGCGAAGAGGGGCGCGCACTCGCCCAACGCCTCCGATCCGGTCTCGCCCAGCGGGTCGAGCGGGAGCATGACGCATGGCTGGCCGAGGTGGCCCAGGTGCTCGGCGAGGGACGTGTCGTCCGCGCACTTCGGCTGAGTTCCCATCCGCCGAAGGCCGGGGCCCCCATGCCCAAGGACCTGCTCGACCGCCTCGCCGAGGCGGCCGCCTCCGGGATGACCCCGGACACCGGTCAGGACCGCTGGGGCACCATGCTCGATGCAGTTGCCAGTTCGCCCGTACACGAGCGTGTGGTTCCGGTCGGACTGCCTGCCGAGCCCGGCGATGACCTGCTCGCACTCGTTCGACGGTTCTCGATGCGGGTCCCCGCCATTGCCGCAGCGTTCGGCGTGGAACCCACGCCCGACCGTACGAACCGCCGCAGGCGCCGCACCCCGACCAGCCGCTGACCCCGGTGGCGGCTTCGGCCTCAGGGCACTCGCCCTACTACCGTGACCGCCCATGATCGTCGAATACGAAGAACGCGGACGGACCGCTGTCATCCGCCTCAACCGGCCGGAGGCACGCAACGCCGTCAACCAGGAGCTGGCCGAGGCCCTCGAGGCGGCCATCGACCGCTTCGAGGACGACACCGGGGCATGGACGGCAGTGCTCGCCGCCAACGGGCCGTCCTTCTGCGCCGGCGCCGACCTCAAGGCCATCGCCAGTGGAGGGGAGCGCCTGGGTACCGGGCGCGGGGGCTTTGCCGGGCTGGTGCACCGCGAACGCACCAAGCCCATGATCGCCGCCGTCGAGGGCCCTGCGGTCGCAGGCGGCATGGAGATCGTCCTGGCATGTGACCTCGTCGTCGCCTCGACGGCTGCCAGGTTCGGCCTCCCCGAGGTCAAGCGCTCGTTGCTCGCAGCGGCCGGAGCGATGTTCCGTCTGCCCCGGGCACTCCCCTACAACCTGGCCATGGAATACGCCCTCACCGGCGACCCCATCGATGCGGCGACCGCCCACCGGTACGGGCTCGTGAACCGCCTGGTCGAACCGGGTGAGGCGGTGGATGCAGCGCTGCTGCTGGCCGACGAGGTGAACGCCAACGCCCCGCTCGCCGTTCGAGCCACCCGCAAGGCGATTCTGGCCTCGACCCTGCTGGACGATGCCGCAGCCTTCCGCCTCAGCGGTCAGCTCATCGGAGAACTGTACAAAACCGAGGACTTCGCCGAGGGTCCCCGGGCCTTCATCGAGAAGCGCCAGCCGGAGTGGAAGGGCCGCTGAGGCCCACTGGTCAATACGGCTCGGGTCCCCCACCGTGGAGGACATCGTGCTCGACGAGGAAATCGAGCAGTCCGTCGACCAGGTCACATCGGTGCACCGCGTCGAGCGGCACCCATGCTGCGGCCGAGGCATCGGACGCCGCCACGGGGATGTCGTCCGTGAGGGTGGTGACATCGAAGTCCAGGATGACGAAGTGGTGGTCGATGTCGACGAGTTCGACCCATCCCAGGAGCGGGCCGCACACGACATCGAGGCCGGTTTCCTCGCGGACCTCACGCACCAGGGCGGCGATGATCGACTCGCCGGCCTCGACCCGCCCTCCCGGCAGCGTCCAACGGCCGACGGATGGCTCTGTCCCCCGTTGGACGAGGAGCAGCGCACCGTCCAGTACGGCGACCGCTCCGACGCAGAGTTCCGGGCGACCGACGCTCAACGGTCGAGCCGGCGATGCACGATGATCGCCCTGGCGACCATTCCATGGGTCTCGAAGAAGTTCTTGGTCGCACGGTCGCCGGGAAGGGCCAACGCCTCGATGCCGATCGCACCGCGCTCGGTCGCC
>CAJXIS010000304.1 GCA_913054115.1 uncultured Acidimicrobiaceae bacterium
CTGCCACGACCTGGTCGGCGACGACGTCCGGCTCTACTGGGACCAGCTCGTCTACAAACAACCCGAGAAGCCCCGCCACTTCCCGTGGCACCAGGACAACGGCTACACGTATGTCGAGCCACAGCAGTACCTGACCTGCTGGGTGCCGCTGACCGATGCCACGGTCGACAACGGCTGTCCGTGGGTGGTCCCCGGCCTGCACCTCGGCGGCACGCTCTCGCACACCTACGTCGAGCCGCTGGGCCACCAGTGCCTCGATGATCCCGACGGCGCCGTGGCGGTCCCGGCCGCAGCGGGCAGCATCGTGGTGTTCTCGTCGTTGACGCCCCACATGACAGGCCCGAACACCACCGACGATGTCCGCAAGACGTACATCCTGCAATACGCCCCGGACGGGGCCGAGCGGCTCGACGGCGACCCGGCGAAGGGCGACCCGACCGTTCGCAAGCTGCAGGACCATCCCGACCGGCAGTTCCCGGTGCTGGTCGGTGGCGAGCCGGTACCCGCCTGACCTGTTTCCGGGAAGGGGCTCAGCCTGCGGCCGACCCCAGCAGCATCTGGCCGACCAGTGCCCCGGTGTGCTCGCCGTCCTCCATGAACAGCTCGCCGTTGACGATCGTCGCCTCGTATCCGTCGGCCCGCTGGATCCAGCGACCGGCGCCACCCGGGAAGTCGTGGGCCATCTCCGGGTAGTGGAGCCGCAGCCCCTCGAGGTCGATCACGTTGACGTCGGCACAGGCGCCAGGCACGAGGCGGCCCCGACCCGTGATGCCGAACAGGTCGGCGGTGTCGGAGGTCAGGCGCCGCACCCCCTCCTCGAGGGTGACCCGGCCCCGGTCGCGCACCCAGTGGGTCAGGAAGAAGGTCGGCTGGCTGGCGTCCATGATCTGCTTCGCATGGGCGCCGGCGTCGGCGAGGCCCATCACCACCTCGGGCCGCTCGAGCATCTCGATGGCGGATTCCATGCGCTGGTTGAGGAACGGGAGCGTGAACAGGCGACGGCCGTCAAGTTCGACGGCCAGATCGACCCAGGCCTCGGCCACGGACACGCCCCGGCGCTCGGCCTCGGCGGCCACGCTCTCCTCCCTGGCGAGGTCGTGGCGGACCGGGTCATCGGGAAGCGCGTAGAAGGCGAACCAGTCGAGCGGCAGCTTCTCGATGCGTGCATCGGCGGCGGCCACGAGCGCCGCCCTCGACGAGGGCTCGGTGAGGCGGGCGACCTTCTCGGCGAGCGAAAGGTCGAGCAGGTCGTCCCAGCCGTCGGCACGGTCGAATGGGGTCCGGCCGGAGAGCCCGAACAGGATGCCGATCTGACGCGAGGTGGTCTGGGGGCGGATGTGCGCACCGGCCGCATTCTCGACGGCCACGTAGTCGAGGACCCGGAGGTGCATGTCGGGGACGACCTCGACCTGGGTGAGGCCGAAGGTCACCGGACAGCCGGCACGGCGACTGATTTCGCCGTACATGTGGATCTCGTCCCGGGTGAACACGCCGTCGGGGTCGTTGCGGCCACCCAGCTTGGCGGCGCACTCGAAGATGCCGCCGTGCCGCCCCAACGAGTCTGCGAAGGCCAGCAGTTCGTCCGCCGTTGCATGCGTGCCTGGCACGTAGCGGCCGTCGGGCACCCGGTGCAGGAAGGTGCGTGAGGAGGAGAAGCCGAGCGCTCCTGCAGCCAGCGCCTCGTCGACCATCGGCACCATGGCGGCGATGTCGTCGGCGCTGGCCGGGTCCTCGTCGAGGGACCGCTCGCCCATGGCGGCAAGCCGAACCGCACAGTGCCCGACCATGCCGCCGGCGTTCACGCCCTTGGGCAGCGACGCCAGGTCGGCCAGGTACTCGCCGTAGGTCTCCCAGTTCCAGGAGAGGCCGTCGAGGATGCTCTGTGCCGGGATGTCCTCGACAGACTCCATCATCTCGGCCAGGAACTCCCGGCCTCCCGGCGCCACCGGAGCGAAGGTCACGCCGCAGTTGCCGAGCACGACCGACGTGACACCGTGCCAGCACGACGAGCTGCCGATGGGGTCCCAGGACAGCTGGGCGTCGAGGTGCGTGTGGATGTCGACGAAGCCGGGCGTGACCACCAGTCCGTCGGCGTCGATCTCGTGGCGGCCGCTGCCGGACACCCTGCCGACCTCGACCACGCGGTCGCCGTCGATCGCCACGTCGGCGGTCGTCGCCGGCGCACCGGTGCCGTCGACGACGGTGCCTCCCCGGATCACCAGGTCATGTGTCATTGGCATCTCCTTGTTGGTTTCCCTGATCGATGAAGTGGGCGAAATCGTCGAGTACCGGCAGGACCTCGTCGCGTGGCGCCGACGGCAGCCGCAGCACGACCTCGGTGATGCCGAGTTCGGCGTAGTACCCGAGCTTGCCGGCGTCGGGCAGGGTGCCGAACGGGATCACGTCGAGTTCCCCGGGGTCGCGGCCCCGGTCCTCGCAGGCCGCCCGCAGCTCGCCGAGCGCCGCACGCACGCCGGCGCCTCCGATCGGCAGCCAGCCGTCGGCGTACTCGGCGACCGCAGCGAACATCTTCGGCCCGGCCCCGCCCCCGATGTAGACGGGTGGCCCACCGGGCTGCACTGGCTTGGGCCAGGTCCAGCTGGGCGAGAAATCCACGAACTCGCCGTGGTACTCGCCCTTCTCGGCGGTCCAGAGCTCGCGCATGGCCAGCACGTGCTCGCGCACCTGCGCCCGCCGGGTGCGGAAACCGACTCCGTGGTGGGCCATCTCCTCGACGTTCCAGCCGTAGCCGACACCGAGGACGAAGCGGCCGTTCGACAGTGCATCGACCGACGCCACCGCCTTGGCCAGGTTGATCGGATGGTGCTGGGCGACGAGCGCCACGCCCGTGCCGAGCCGGATCCGGTCGGTGAGCGCTGCGGCCGCCGCAAGCGAGACGAACGGGTCAGGCGACCGGGGGTACTCGTCGGCGAGGTCCATGCCGCCCTGCGGGATCGGAAGAGCGTCGTGTAGGGAAAGAGTGTAGATCTCGGTGGTCGCCGT
>CAJXIS010000305.1 GCA_913054115.1 uncultured Acidimicrobiaceae bacterium
GGTCTGCATCAAGTGGCCCAACGACGTCCTGCTCGTCGAAGGTGACCGGCCGGGCAAGGTGGCGGGCATTCTCGCCGAACTCGTCGACGGCGACCCGCCGGCGGTCATCGTGGGCGTGGGCCTCAACGTCGGTTGGCCGGGACCCCACGACGAGGGACCGCCGGGCGCCACGTCGTTGGCGGCGGCAGGCATCGATACCGGGCCGAGGAGCCTGCTCGACCCGGTTCTCGCGTCCTTCGGGCGCTGGCTCGACGTCCTCGAGGATCCGGGAGGCGTCGAGGCGATGCGTGTCGGGCACCTGGCCCGGTCGGCGACCATCGGACAGCGGGTGCGGATCGAATCACCGTCCGGGATGGTCGAGGGGCTCGCCGTCGACCTGGCGGCGGACGGGGCACTGATCGTCGAGGTCGACGGTGGACGTCGGGAGTTCCGAGCCGGCGACGTCGTCCACCTCCGGCCGCTCGGTCCCGGCTGAACCAGCGAACCTGGATCAGGGGTCGAGCGAGCGGGTGCACAGGTCGGCGAACACCGCCTGTGCCGCCACGGTGACCGGACCCGGCGCCTCCGGGAGCACCAGGTCGTCGACCCGTGCGATGGCGCTCACGTCTCGCGTGGTCGAGGTGAGGAACGCCTCGGAGGCCCGCGCGAACTCGTCGGGATCCACCTGCCGCTCGGTCACGGCCATCTCCTCGAGCAGGAGTTCCCGTGTGACCCCGGCGAGGCAACCCGAGGACAGCGGTGGCGTCACGAGCTCGTCGTCGACGACCAGGAACACGTTGGTCCCCGTTCCCTCGCACAGGTCGCCGGCGGTGTTGGCGAAAAGCGCCTCGGAACAGCCGTGGGCGTGGGCGGCCTCGAGCGCGATCACGTTCTCGGCGTAGGAGGTGGTCTTGAGGCCGACCAGGGCACCGTGCTCGTTGCGGGTCCACCGGCAGAGGTGGACGGCCTCGTCAGCCGGCCAGGTCGATCCCGGTTCGGTGGCCACGATGAGCGTTCCCGGACCGTCGCCGCGCGACGAGCCGAGCGGGCCGACGCCGCTCGACCAGGTGATGCGCAACTTGCCGGCGGCGGGATCGGCGTCGAGGACAGCGGCCACGGCATCACGGACCCGGTCGTCGTCGGCCGGGAGCATGCCCATGCCCTCGGCGGAGAAGCGGAGCCGGCGCAGGTGCCGGGTGAGGGCGAAGGCGGTGCCGTCGACCACCTTCATCGTCTCGAACACCCCGTCTCCGACCACGATGGCGTGGTCCAGTGGCGAGATGCCGGAGGCGGTCCCGGGCGATTGCAGGAGGCCGTCGACCCAGCAGGCGCCCGTCGAGTGATGGGTGGCGGATTCGAGCATCCGGGGAGACTAGGCCGCGCCGGTCATCGGTGGGGTGCGCTGGTACTCTCCGGGCGTGACGTCGGCATCGGAGGCGGGTCTGCGACGCACCTGGCCGCAGCGAATCCTGCTCGTGGCCGGCGTGGCGTTCGCGGTCTCGCTGATCTACGTGACTGCGCGCCTCGACCAGTTCGAGGACTCGGTCAGCAGCATCCTGCGGATCAACGTGCCCGCGGGCGTGCTGGCCGAACTGCCGGGCACCGAAGGCACGGCGTCGGGCGGGCAGGGTTCGTCGGGCGGGCAGGGTTCGTCGGGCGGGCAGGGTTCGTCGGGCGCAGGTGGCTCCGATACGCCGGACAACGGCACAGGCAACGTCGGCGGGGCAGGGGGTTCCGGCGATGCGACAGGTGACGGATCGGAGCAACCCGACACATCACCGGTCTACGGCCCCGCCGGGCCGCCACGGACCCTGCTTCTCATCGGGACGGACAGTGCGGTCGGAATGGACCCCGACGATCCGGCGGCGCAGCGCGACACCAGCAGCGGCGTCGCCCTCGCCGACGTCATCATGCTCGTCCGCATCGATCCCGGACTGCGACGGGCAGCGGTGCTGTCGATCCCCCGCGACCTGTACCTCCCCATCTACCGCGACGGCGTGCCCATCCGGGAGGAGAAGCTGGCATCGTCGCTGATCGTCGGCGGGATCGGCAATGGTGCTCCGACGCTCATCGAGACGATCAGCCGCAACTTCGACGTGCCGATCCACAACTTCGTGCTCGTCGACTTCGCCGGCTTCGTGCAGGTCGTCGACGAACTCGACGGCATCCCGATGTGGTTCGACCAGCCGATCCGGGACGTGGCTTCCGGCCTGTCGATCCCGGAGTCCGGATGCCACGTGCTCGACGGCTCGTCCTCGCTGGCATTCGTGAGGAGTCGCCGGCTCGAGGCGTTCGTCGGTGGCCGCTGGCGCAGGGTCGGCGTGTCGAACGACCTCGAACGCAACCAGCGCCAGCAGGACTTCATCGTCCTCGCCCTCGAGCGCCTCGTGGATCGCGGCGCACGCTCGGTCCTCGTGCGCAACGATCTCATCGAGGCGGGCGCCGATGCGGTGATCCTCGACGAACGCCTCACCCTGCGCACCCTGCTCGACATCGGCAGGGCGTTCAGCGACTTCCAGCCGAGCGATCTCGAACGCTATGCGTTGCCGGTTGTCGACGACCTCGTCGGCGAGTCGATGGTGCTGAGGCTCCGCGACGGCGATGAGGCGGAAGCGGTGTTCGACGTGTTCCGCGGCGTGCTGTTGCGGCCCGAACAGGTCGAGGTGGTGCTCGTGGACGGCCGTGCCACCGAGGTCGTGGGCGCCGAGGAGGTCCCGGTGGCCGACCAGCTCGCCGGACAGGGTTTCCAGGTCGAGGGGCGCCAGGGGGAGCGGGCGTCGCACACGGTGATCCGGGTTGCGCCCGACCGGTTCGATGCCGGCGTCCTCCTCGCCCAGAGCCTGAGTTGGACGCCGCTCGTCGAGGTGGTCGACGATCTGGGCGATTCGGTCGAACTCGTGCTGGGCGACGATTTCGGCAACTTCGTCCTGGTGCCACGCGATCGGGTCGTCGTCGAGGCCGAGGCGAGGGCGCAGCTGCCGGGAGTCCTGCTCGAGGACGAGGGTGCAGCATCGGGC
>CAJXIS010000306.1 GCA_913054115.1 uncultured Acidimicrobiaceae bacterium
TCGGGCCTCGGCCAGGCGGACCCACGAGTCGACCCGCACGCTGAGCTCCCCCCGGCGGGTCCTGATGACCTCGCCGGTCACGCCGATCCAGTCACCCAGGTGCAGACCGGTGAAGCCCTCGAAGTCGGTCGTCGACCTCTGCATGGCGAACAACTGGATCCGACCGGTGGAGTCCTGCAGGTCGCCGAACGCCAGCTTGCCCTGGTCCCGCCGGAGCATGAGCCGACCGGCGACGGTGACGACCACCCCGGTCTCCTCACCATCGGCGAGGCCTGAATGCTCGGCGACTATCCCAGCGGCCGTAGCGGTCGGCTCGAATCGGTACGGAATGCCGGGGCGGTCCCCGCCGGACCCGTCCACGTCGACTTCCGGTGATCCGTCCACGTCGCTCACTGGTTCAGGTCGTACACGAGGCGCAGCCCGTGGAGGGTCAGGAAGGGCTCGACATGCTGGATGGTGGATGAGACCGGCGCGATCACGTCAACCAGGCCACCCGTGGCCACCACCGTGCAGCCACCCAACTCGGTCCTGAAACGCTCGACCATCCCGTCGACCTGGGCTGCGAATCCGTAGACCGCGCCGGACTGGAGCGACGCCACCGTGCTCTTGCCTATGACGCTGCGGGGCTCGACGAGCTCGACGGACCCGAGGGCGGACGCCCGGCCGAAGAGGGCGTCCAGGCTCACCTCGATGCCCGGGGCAATGGCTCCACCCAGGAACTCGCCGTCAGCCGAGATGACATCGAAGTTGTTGCCGGTTCCGAAGTCCACGACGACCGTGGGCCCGCCGTAGAGGTCGTAGGCACCCACGGCGTTGGCGATGCGATCGGCACCCACCTCACGCGGATTGTCGTAGAGGATCGGCATGCCGGTCTTCACGCCGGGCTCGATCACCACGGGCTCGAAGTCGACGTAACGGTCGAACATCTGACGCAGGCTGGCCAGGACACGCGGCACCCCGGCGCAGATGGCCACCCCGGTGACCGCCCCCTCCAGGTCGTGGCCCGACTGGCGAAGAAGGCTGCGGACCAGCACCGCATGTTCATCAGAGGTGCGCTCGTGGTCGGTGCCGATCCTCCAGTGGTCGACCAGGCCCGCCTCGGCGGAGGACCGCGACGTACCGTCCTCGTAGAGGCCGAGAACCGTCTGGGTGTTACCCACGTCGATGGTCAGGAGCATGTCGGAACCGGATCGTAGAGGTCGAGACCCAGGTCCAGGGCCGGTGCGGAACTGGTGAGGGCACCACTCGAGATGCAGTCGACGCCCGTGGCGGCGAAGTCGGGAACCGCCGCCAGCGTGATGCCACCGGAAGCCTCCAGCAACGGCCGGACACCGTGATGTGCCGCGTGCCGACGAACCTCAGCCACGCAGGCGGTGATCCGGGCAGGTGTCATATTGTCGAGCAGTAGCGCATCAGCGCCCGCCTCCAGCGATTCACGGACCTCGTCGAGAGTCTCGCATTCGACGTGCACGGTACGCCCCGGCCAGCGTCTTCGGGAAGCCGCAACCGCCCCGGCGATGTCGATGCCCATCAGATGGTTGTCCTTCAGCATCACCCAGTGGCTGAGGTTCAGCCGATGGTTCACGCCCCCACCGGACCGCACCGCGGCCTTCTCCAGCACCCGAAGGCCGGGCGTGGTCTTGCGGGTGTCCCAGATCCGTGCGCCTCCGTCAGCAGCAGCCACCCAGCGCGAGGTCTCGGTTGCGATGCCGGAGAGACGGCAGAGAAAGTTGAGGGCTGTGCGTTCGGCGGTCAGCACCGACGGCAGCGGGCCACGGATATCGGCCACCACGTCGCCGGGGGCGAGACGCCCACCGTCGGAAAGATGCCACACCACGGCAATGGACGGGTCGACCTGCCGGAAGGCCTCCTCGGCACACGCCGAGCCGGCCAGGACGCCTCCGGAGCGCGCCACGATGGCTCCCACCGCCACCGAATCGACCGGCAGGAGGGCGGCACTCAGGTCGCCATCAGGTTCCAGGTCCTCCTGGAGTGCCCGCCGCACGGCATCAGCCACCACCGCGGCAGGTGGCGTGACGGCTCCGACCTGGCTGGCCAGGTATTCCGCCATCACGGGCACCAGGTCATCTGGGATGGGGAGGTTCACGAGTCGGAAGCCTGCCCCGGTGGGACCAGGATCCGTCTCGACAATGCAACGTCGGTGTCCGGAAAGTCCTCACGCGTGTGTGCACCACGGGACTCACGACGTTGCGCTGCAAGGGCCGTCAGGGCAGCGGCGACCGTCAGCAGGTTCGCCAGCTCGGCGGCGTCGGAACCGGTCGAGGGGTCCGGAGCCCGTGCCGCCAGATCAGCCACGATGTCCACCACCGTGCTGAGCGAGTCCGTACTGCGAAGCATCCCTGCACCACGGCTCATCGCCCGCTGCAACTCCCGGCGCAGCACCGCGGGGTCACCGTCGCCACCACCCACCAGAGGTGCCTCGAAGGCCAGTCGGGTGCATGAGACCTGGTCATCTCCAGCCCCGTCAGGCTCCCGGAGATGGCTCATGACACCGGTGGCCGACGGCCCACGACCGCCCGCATCCACGGCGTCCACCACCCTGGCGCCGAAGACCATCCCATCCAGAAGTGAGTTGGACGCCAGACGGTTCGCACCGTGGACCCCTACGCAGGCCACCTCACCCGCCGCCCAGAGGCCATCCAACGTGGTGGCGCCGACCAGGTCGGTCACCACACCACCGCACAGGTAGTGGGCGGCCGGGGCAATGGGAAGCCAGTCCGAGCCGGGATCCAGGTCCAGCTCGGCAAGGGCGGAGGCGATCGTCGGGAACCTCGCCGGGAAGGCTGCAAGCCCCGTCGCATCCAACCAGAGGTGATCCACGCCGGCATCGAGCATCCGTCGTGTCATGGCACGCGATACGACATCGCGTGGCGAGAGCTCGTCAACGAACCTTTCACCGTCATGGTCACGGATAACCGCCCCGTGGCCACGAAGTGCCTCCGAAAGGAGCGGGCGG
>CAJXIS010000307.1 GCA_913054115.1 uncultured Acidimicrobiaceae bacterium
CATGCCGGTCGTCATCGCGCTCCTCAACGCCTTCTCGGGAGTGGCGGCGTCGTCGACCGGCTTCGTGCTCGACATCTCGCTGCTCATCATCGCCGGCTCGTTGGTCGGCGCCAGCGGCCTGGTGCTCACGCAGATCATGTGCAAGGCCATGAACCGTTCGATCTTCGACGTGGTGTTCTCGAAGGCCGTGACCGTCGTCAGGGGCTCGCATGACGACGCCTATGGCGACGGCGTCACCTCGACCTCGGCCGAGGAGGTGGCGATGCTGCTCGAGGTCGCCTCCCGCGTGGTCATCGTCCCCGGCTACGGGCTGGCGGTCGCCCAGGCCCAGCATGCGGTGCGTGAGCTCATGACGATCCTCGAGGGGACCGGAGCCGAGGTCGTGTTCGGCATCCACCCGGTGGCCGGACGCATGCCCGGCCACATGAACGTGCTCCTCGCCGAGGCCGAGATCGACTACGAGCACCTCCTCGAGATGGACCGGGTCAACCCGATGTTCGCCCAGACCGACGTGACGATCGTGATCGGCGCCAACGACGTCGTGAACCCCTCTGCCCGCGACGACGCCGACTCGCCGATCGCCGGCATGCCGATCCTCGACGTCGACGATTCGGGCACGGTCATCGTGATCAAGCGCTCGCTCAGCCCGGGCTTCGCCGGCATCCCGAACCCGCTGTTCGTGGCCGACAACACCCTGATGCTGTTCGGCGACGGCAAGCAGGCGGTGCTCGACATCGTCGCCGCCCTCCTCGAGGGCTGATCCGCGCTCGTCGGGGCCGGGGTTCTGGCAGACTCCGCGTGCTCGACGAAGGGACAGGGACCGTGAGCACCATCGAGCACCGCAAGGTCGACGATGCCATCGATGCGCTGCCGCGCGGCACCTACGACGACACCGAATGGGCAGTGCGCGTCGAGTTGGCAGCGCTGCACCGGGCCTGCGCCCTCTACGGCATGAGCGACCTCGCCAACGGGGCCATCGCCGCCCGCATCCCCGAGACCGGGCACTTCCTCCTGCACCCGTACGGCATGTACCGGGAGGAGGCCACCGCCTCGATGTTCGTGACCGTCGACGAGCACGGCACACCGGTGCACGGCGATTCCCGCTGGGTCAACGACGGGGCGCTCAACCTCTGCCGGTGGATGTTCGGCACCCGGCCGGAGATGCACTGGTTCGTCCACGGCCACGAGGAGCCGATCGTCGCCGTCGGCTCGACCGAGGCCGGCCTGCTGCCGGTCACCCAGCCGGCTGTCTACCTCGGGCACATGCTGGGCTACGTCGAGTTCGACTTCGACGAGGATGCGGCCTTCGCCGAACGGGTCTGTCGGGCCTTCGCCTCGTTCAACGTCGTCATCAGCCGCAACCACGGCCACTGGTCCATGGGCCGAACGGCGGGGGAGGCGTTCTTCCGTGCCTACTTCCTGCTCCAGGCTTGCGACATCCAGTGCCGGGTGCTGGCCATGGGCGACCCGCACCTGATCTCGCCGGAGCGGGTCGCCGCCTACCAGGCACAGATGTACGCCTCACCGCACTACAACTACGACGGCGTGACCGAGTGGCCGGGCCTGTTGCGCAAGGTCGCCAGGGAGTGCCCGGGATTCGACACGTGAGGCTCGTTGACATTGCCGACGGCCGTCGTTGCGGCTACTTTCCACCCGTTCAACAGTGGATAGCCGGAGGAACTACGACATGACCCAGCGCGTCGCCATCATCGGGGCCGGGCCGAGCGGCCTGGCCCAGTTGCGGTCCTTCGCCTCGGCCGCAGCCCAGGGCGCCGAGATCCCCGAACTGGTCTGCTACGAGAAGCAGGACGACTGGGGCGGCCTCTGGAACTACACGTGGCGCACCGGCGTCGACGAGTACGGCGAGCCGGTCCACGGCTCGATGTACCGCTACCTCTGGTCGAACGGCCCCAAGGAGTGCCTCGAGTTCGGCGACTACTCCTTCGAGGAGCACTTCGGCACACCCATCGCCTCGTACCCGCCACGGGAGGTCCTCTGGGACTACATCAAGGGCCGCGTCGAGAAGAGCAACGTGCGCCGGTTCATCCGCTTCCGCCACGCCGTGCGCGAGGTGTCGTTCGACGATGCCACGCAGAAGTTCACGGTCACCGCCCACGACCTCCCCAACGACGTGATCTCGTCTGAGGAGTTCGACCACGTCGTCGTCGCCAGCGGCCACTTCTCGGTGCCCAACATCCCGTACTTCCCGGGCTTCGAGAAGTTCCTGGGCCGGGTGCTCCACGCCCACGACTTCCGCGACGCCGTCGAGTTCCGGGGCAAAGACGTCCTGCTCATCGGCTCCAGCTACTCGGCCGAGGACATCGGCTCACAGTGCTACAAGTACAGGTGCGCCTCGGTCACCATCAGTTCGAGGGGCGGCGGCACCGGCTACGACTGGCCGGACAACTTCACCGAGGTACCGCTGCTCACCCACATCGACGGCAAGACCGCCCACTTCACGGACGGCACCAGCCGTGAGATCGACGCCGTGATCATGTGCACCGGCTACCTGCACCACTTCCCGTTCCTGCCCGACGATCTGCGCCTCAGGACGAAGAACCGGCTGTGGGTGTCGAACCTCTACAAGGGCGTCGTGTGGCGGGGCAACCACCGGCTGCTCTACCTCGGGATGCACGACCAGTACTACACGTACAACATGTTCGACGCGCAGGCCTGGTACGCCCGCGATGTGATCCTCGGCCGCATCGAGCTCCCGTCCGACGACGAGATGGACGCCGACGAGGCCCGCTGGTCGGCCCGTGAGCAGGCCCTCGAGACCGCCTACGAGGAGATCGACTTCCAGGGCGACTACACGCAGGAACTGGTCGACGAGACCGACTACCCGGACTTCGACATCCCCGCCGTGAACCAGATGTTCAAGGAGTGGAAGGCCGACAAGAATGCCGACATCATGAACTACCGGGACAAGGGCTTCCGGTCGACCCTCACCGGC
>CAJXIS010000308.1 GCA_913054115.1 uncultured Acidimicrobiaceae bacterium
GGGAGTTCGGGAGTTCGGGAGTTCGGGTGCTCGGGTACTCGGGTACTCTGGAGTTCGGGAGTTCGGGAGTTCGGGAGTTCGGGTGCTCGGGAGCCCGGGAGCTGCCGGCTGGAATCCCGGACGGCGCCCGTAGCCTTCCGGCGCATGGACCGCACCCTCGTCATCTGCAAGCCCGACGCCGTCGAACGTGGCCTCGTCGGGGAGATCATCGGCCGCCTGGAACGCAAGGGTCTCCGACTGGCGGCCATCGAACTGCGCACCCTCGACGCCGACACGCTCGGCCGCCACTACGAAGAGCACGTCGACAAGCCCTTCTACGGCGACCTCGTGGCGTTCATGTCCCGGGGTCCCGTCGTGGCCATGGTCGTGGAGGGCCCGAGCGACACCTTCGCCGTGGTGCGTACCCTCATGGGTGCCACGGACCCGACCAAGGCGGCACCCGGCACGATCCGCGGCGACTACGGCCTGCTGGCCACCGAGAACCTGGTGCACGGCTCCGATGCCATCGAGTCGGCCGAGCGCGAGATCGGCATCTTCTTCCCCGGAGCCTGAATCCGCAGCGGGGGCCTTGGGCGCCTGCACCGACCGATCGCAGGGCCCGCGACGGATCCCAGACCCGAAATCCCACAGGACGCGCGTTCGGTGACGCCTTTCCGTGGTCAATCGTGCGCTGAGAGTGGCGAAGTCGTGACGAACGCGTTACGTTTCCGGTACGACCGATGGGGAATCGCCGCTAACCGTGACCCTCCCGGTCCGTCACGCGTGTTCACGCGCGCGACCAGACCCTTGACCCCGCTCACGATGAGCCGGATACCGGGACGACCAGGAAAGACCAGGGACAGTCGATGCCCGCAGGAAACAGGCGAGGAGGCGGCCCGGTCCTCGGGGGACGCGATATCGCCGTCGACCTGGGCACCTCCAACACCCTCATCTACGTCCGGGGCGAGGGCATCGTGCTGGACGAGCCGTCGGTGGTCGCCATCGACGTCCTGACCGGCACCCTGCTGGCGGTGGGCGCCGAGGCCAAGCGGATGATCGGCCGCACACCCAGCAACATCCAGGCCACCCGCCCCCTCAAGGACGGCGTCATCGCAGACTTCGACGTCTGCGAGAAGATGCTCCGCTATTTCATCCAGCAGGTCCACCGGCGACGCTGGTCGAAGCCGCGCATGGTGATCTGCGTCCCATCAGGCGTCACCGGCGTCGAGCGCAGGGCGGTCCAGGAGGCCGCCGAGTACGCCGGTGCCCGGCCCCCCGCCTACATCATCGAAGAGCCCATGGCAGCGGCCATCGGTGCCGGGCTCCCCGTGGCCTCTCCGATCGGCAGCATGATCGTCGACATCGGTGGCGGAACGACCGAGGTGGCGGTCCTGTCGCTGGGCGGCGTCGTCGTCAGCCAGTCGTCGCGTGTGGGTGGCGACGAACTCGACGAAGCCATCCTGCAGTACCTGAAAAAGGAGCACGGAATCGCCACCGGCTCCCGGACGGCCGAGGAGATCAAGATGGCACTCGGCTCCGCCGCTCCACTGGTCAACGAGGTGCGCGCCGAGATTCGCGGCCGTGACCTCCTCACCGGGTTGCCACGTACCCTCGAGATCAACACGCGCGAGATCCGCGAGGCCATCGAGGACCGGGTCGCCGACATCGTCGATGCGATCAAGGTCACCCTCGATCGGACGCCCCCGGAACTGGCCGCCGACATCATGGAGCGGGGCATCACCCTGTCCGGCGGCGGCTCCCTGCTCAACGGGCTGACCCAGCGCATCCGGGCCGAGACCGGGATGCCGGTCTGGATGGCCCCGGACCCACGCCTCTCGGTGGTCCTGGGTGCCGGTCGGGCGCTCGAGGAGTTCGGGACCTTCGGCGACGTCATCTTCGACGACACCCCGGCGTAGCCCGTGGCCGCGCCTCGGCCCGCCGAGCGGCCCCGCCCGACGCTGCTCCTCCTGGTCGCAGCGGCCCTCACCCTCCTGACCCTGCACATTCGCGGTAGCCAGCCGCTGGATGCCTTTCAACAGGGAGTGCGTGACATCCTCGAACCGTTGCGAACGGTCACGGACACCGCCACGGACCCGTTGCAGACGGCATGGAGCGGAGTCTTCGGCTACGAGAGGCTGCGCGCCGAGAACGAACGCCTGGCCGTCGAGTTGGCACGCCTCCGGGGGCGTTCGATGTCCGACGATGCGGATCGTGAGCTCCTCGAGCGTCTGCTCGGCGAGATCGGTCTCGACTACATGCGGCTCGAAACGGTCGTGGTCCGCATCCTGGGCACGCCCCCCGGCAACTTCGGCACCCATCGCATCGAGGTCGATGCCGGCAGCGACGACGGCCTGCGCCCCGGGCTGGCGGTCATCACCGGCGCCGGCCTGGTCGGCCGCCTGCAGGACGTCGATCGATCGCGGTCGACGGTGATCCTGGCGACCCACCCGGAGTTCCTCGTGGGCGTGCGTCTGGTCGCATCGCAGGACGAGGGGCTGGCCCGAGGCACCGGGCGGGGGACCCTCAGGATCGAGGCCGGGATCCGACTCGATGCCGACATCAGCTGGAACGAGGTCGTGGTCACCAGTGGAGGACGCAGCCTCCTGCCGCCCGACATTCCCGTCGGACGCGTGATCGACCCGGATGAAGACGCCGAGTACGAGCGCAGCGTCGTCATCGACCTGGCCGCCGACCTCGAAAGCCTCAGCTTCCTCAATGTCGTGCTGGCGCCACCCGAGAGCGATCCACTCGGCGTGGAATCGGCCCCGATCGGGGACCCGCCCTCGTGAACCCCCGGCTGCGGGTGCTGCTGGTCCTCGTGACAGCCGTGGCACTGGAGGGGAGCCTCCTCGACGAACTGCGCATCGGCGGCGTGGCGGTCGAACTGCTCCTCCTCGTCGCCGTGCTGACGGGCTACCACGGTGGCCCCGAACGAGGGGCCATCACAGCGTTCTTCGCCGGCCTGCTCCACGA
>CAJXIS010000309.1 GCA_913054115.1 uncultured Acidimicrobiaceae bacterium
CGGAGGCGATCGAGGTCACGAGGTCGCGGTGCTCCCTGGCCCTCTTCTGCTGGGGACGGATCATGACCATGTACAGCACCCCGAACATCAGGACGATGGGAAGAAATGACATGACGAGGCAATCCCTTGGTGAACCGGTCGGTGGACCGGGAAAGCCTATGCGGCGACGCGCGCTCCCGGACGGGCGAGGCTCATGGACCTCAGCCCCAGACCTCGTGCGTCTCCGCCCGGAACGCCTCGAAGCGCCCCTCCAGGATCGAGGCCCGCAGCCGTGCCACGAAGTCGAACAGCCAGGCCAGGTTGTGCAACGTCAGCAGGCGCCGGCCCGTCGGCTCGTCGGTGAGCAGCAGGTGGCGGAGATAGGCGCGGCTCCATGGCGCCGCCGGACTCGACGGGAAACCGGGGTCCAACGGCAGGTCATCCGTGGCGAAGCGGGCGTTGCGCAGGTTGATGCGTCCGGTCGAGGTGAGGATCGTGCCGTGCCGGGCGTGGCGGGTGGGGAGCACGCAGTCGAACATGTCGATACCCCGGGCGACGACCTCGACGAGGCCGGCCGGATCGCCCAGACCCATGAAGTAGCGGGGTTGGTCGGCGGGTAGCAGTTCGACGGCCGCCGAGAGCGGCTCGGCCATCTCCTCCCGGGCCTCCCCCACGCTCAGGCCACCCACTGCGTATCCGTCGAACCCGACCTCGACCGTCCGTTCGGCGCTCTCGGCACGCAACACCGCATCGACGCCGCCCTGCACGATGCCGAACTGGCACTGCCGCTGCACTGCATCGGGATGCTCGAGGAAGGCACGGCGCCCCCGCTGCGCCCAGGCGGCGGTCCGTTCGACCGCCTCCCGGAGGACCCGGTCGGGCGCCGGAAGGGCCTGGCACACGTCGAGCACCATCTGGATGTCGGCGCCGAGGTCCGCCTGCACGCCCGCAGCGCCCTCCGGAGTCAGGCGATGGGTGCTGCCGTCGTAGGTCGATCGGAACACCGCACCGTCGTCGTCGACCTTCGGCTGCAGGGAGAAGATCTGGTAGCCACCCGAGTCCGTGAGCGTGAGCCCGTCCCATGCGGCGAAGGCCCCGAGGCCACCGAGGTCCCGGACGATGTCGGCACCGGGCCGCAGCATCAGGTGATAGGTGTTGGCGAGGACCACCTCGGCACCCAGGTCGGCGAGGTCCGTGGACGAGAGGTGGCGCACGGCCCCCCGGGTCCCCACTGGCATGAAGCAGGGGGTACGGAACGGACCTGCGGGCGTTGTCACCGATCCTGCACGGGCACCACCGTCGGTGGCCTCTGGAATGAATTCGGACCTCACGAATCGACTTTCCGGTCGCCGGATGCCACGAGCATGGCGTCGCCGAAGGAGAGGAACCGGTATCCCTCGGCCAGCGCCGTCGCATACAGGTCCCGCCAGCGGTGGCCGACGAAGGCGTCGAGCATCACCAGCAGGGTCGATCCCGGCAGGTGGAAGTTGGTGAGCAGCAGGTCGACGACCTCGAACTCGAACGGTCGGCGGATGAACAGTTCGGTGCGACCGGAGGGGGCGCCCCTGGCCGCCGATTCCAACGCCCGGACCGTCGTCGTCCCGACGGCGAGGACCCGGTCGGCGGCTCGACAGGCATCGAGGGTCGCAGCCGGTACGTCGTAGGCCTCGCTGTGCATCCGGTGGTCGTCGAGGTCGTCAACGGCGATCGGTCGGAACGTGTCGAGTCCGACCACCAGCTCGAGGCGCTCGATCCCCGCTCCCGCCGCCCGGCAGGCATCGAGGACGGCGTCGGTGAGGTGGAGGCCGGCGGTCGGCGCCGCCGCCGAGGCGGGTCGGTCCGCATAGACGGTCTGGTAGCGGTCGGGGTCGTCGAGCACCGTCGTGAGGTAGGGAGGCAGTGGCATCTCCCCGTGGCGGTCGAGGGCGTCGAGCAAGCTCCCACGGGCGTCGAGCCTGGCTCGCCGCCGGCCCTCGCCGAGGTCCTCGCCGACCGTGACCTCGAAGTCGGGGCCGGCACGCAGGACGGTCCCCGGGGCGACCCTCCGGCTGGGCCTGACGAGGACCTCCCAGGTCCCGTTGCCGTCGAGCTGTTCGAGCAGCAGCACCTCGACGGCTCCGCCGGTCTCCTTGGTGAGGCGCAGGCGGGCGGGCAGCACCCGGGTGTCGTTGAGCACGATCACGTCGCCGGGGCCGACCAGGTCCGGCAGGTCGCGCACCGTCAGGTGTCGAACCCCGTCGCCGAAGTCGACCAGGAGCCTGGCCGACGGGCGATCCTCGAGTGGCTGCTGGGCAATCGACGGAGCGGGAAGGTCGTAGGCGAAGTCGGCCGGTCGCACGGCGGCCGATCCTAGGACGCGGCGACCTTGCGCCGGTCAGTCACGGAACATGGCGTTGGCCCGGCCACCGGGTGGCGACGTGAGGCCGAGGTGGCCGAAGGCGGCCGGTGTGGCGACACGCCCCTTGGGGGTGCGCATCAGCAGTCCCTGTTGGATCAGGAACGGCTCGTAGACGTCTTCGACCGTGTCTTCCGGCTCGCCGATGCTGATGGCGAGCGTCTTGAGCCCGACCGGTCCGCCACCGAACATCTCGCACAGCGAGGCCAGGATCGCCCGGGTGGGCTTGTCGAGTCCGAGTTCGTCGACGGCGAAGAAGGTGAGCCCGTCACGGGCCGTGTCGCCGCCGATCCGTCCACCGGTCTCTGGTCGCTCGACCTGGGCGAAGTCGCGTACCTGGCGCAGGAGCCGGTTGGCGATGCGCGGGGTGCCCCGCGACCTCCGGGCGATCTCGATGGCGCCTTCCTCGTCGAGTTCGACGCCGAGGATGCCGGACGCCCGCCGGACGATCGTGCGCAGGTCGGAGGGCTCGTAGTAGTCGAGCCGGGCGGTCAGCCCGAAGCGGTCGCGCAGCGGGCCGGTGATGAGGCCGGTGCGGGTCGTGGCCCCGACGAGGGTGAACCGTGGGA
>CAJXIS010000310.1 GCA_913054115.1 uncultured Acidimicrobiaceae bacterium
AGCACGCGCAGGGTCTCGCTGCTCATGGTGTGCGGCTGCTCATGGCGAGCACGCGCAGGGTCTCGCTGCTCATGGAGTGCCGCCCATGACAAGCACGCGCAGCGGATCTCCCGTCATGGCGCGGCGCTGTTCATGGCGTGCCGCTGCTCATGTGACCACGCCTTCCCATGCCGCCCTCTCCTCCGATTCGGGGTCTGCGAGCAGCCCGCACTCGTCGTCGAGGTCCATCACGAGGCGGGAACCAGGCTCGTAGGTCGGCCACTCGCCGAGGGCCGGGGTCGAAGGGTCGCCGTCGCGGATGAAGGCGATCCAGGCGTCGTGCATGGTGGCGGCGAGGGCGTCGGGGCGGGGGCCGTCGCCGAGGAACAGGTCGGTACCCGGACGGTCGAGGTTGTTGAACGTGAACGGGATCTCGAGGGCGTGGGCGGCGCCGAACTGTCCACCGAACGCCCGGGAGTCCCACGAGAAGCGGTACATCCAGGTCGCGGCACCGTTGGCGTGGCGGTGTTCGGCCAGCCGCACGGCCGGCACCCGGAACACCCGGTCGGTGGCGATGGCGCAGGCCAGCCAGCCGGGTTCGGCCGCGGAGAGCCGCTGCCGGTAGCAGGCCGGCACGGCTTCGGCGTCGGGCGACATACGGGCGGCGTAGCGGGCTGCCTTGTCGGCGCTCAGGCCGGTCACGCCCCAGAGAGCCATCTCGTCCTCGTTGGTGCCGGTCAGGAGCGGGACGTCGCTGCCGGCCCCTTCGGCGATCAGCTCGTGGGGTGGCCGGGGCAGGGCCTCGTGACCCCAGACCGGGTAGAAGGGCTCGGGCCCGTGGGTGGGGCGGGTACTGCGTTCGGCGATCACCTGCTGCTGTGCCTCGAGGAGTTCCTCGGCCGGAATGGACAGGAGTGCTTCGGCATCGGGGTCGCCGAGTGCGGCGAGGAACTGCGCCGAGATCTCCTTGCCGGACTCGGGGTCGTGGGTGCTGTTGGCGGCGCCGCTCTGGGCGATGGCCCGGTGGACCAGCCCGTCGGCGCGGGGCGATGCCAACACGTTGCAGACGCTGAACGCCCCAGCCGACTCGCCGCCGACGGTGACCCGGTCCGGGTCGCCGCCGAACGCCGCGATGTTGTCGCGCACCCACTCCAGGGCCAGCAGCTGATCGAGGAAGCCGTTGACCCCCGAAGAGGCAAAGTGATCGGCAGAGGGGCCGCCGAGGTGGGGGGCGAAGTGCGGGGCCAGGTCGCAGAAGCCGAGGGCGCCCAGCCGGTAGTTGATCGTGACGACGACGAGGTCGCCCCGGGTGGCGAACGAGGTGCCGTCGTACCAGGGGGTCGCCCCCTGGCCGTGCTGGTAGGCGCCGCCGTGGATCCAGACGTAGACGGGGCGACGGGCGTCGTCGGCCGCCGGCGTCAAGACGTTGAGGGTCAGGCAGTCCTCGTCCCAGGGCACGGGCACCTGGTTGGTGAGGCCCTCGCCGGGGAGTTGCGGTGCTGCCTTCCCGAAGCGGAGGGCATCGCGGACGCCTTCCCACGGTTCGTGGGGCACTGGAGCCGCGAAGCGTCGGGGGCCGACGGGTGGATCTGCGTAGGGGATGCCGGCGAAGAGGTCGACGCCGCGACGGTGCCGACCACGGACCGTGCCGCAGGTGGTGTTGGCCAGCGGTGCGGACTCGGGTGCAGCGTCGCTGGTCACGGGCGCACTCGCATCATCCGGTAACTCGCAGCACGAGCCCTTCGCCCTGGCCGCCGCCACCGCAGAGGGCAGCGGCGCCGAGCCCGCCGCCGCGACGTTTTAATTCGAGTGCGAGCGTGATGGCCAGGCGCGTGCCGGACATGCCGATCGGGTGACCGAGGGCGATGGCGCCGCCGTTGACGTTGACGATCTCGTCGGTGACCCCGAGGGCGTCCATCGAGGCCATGGCGACGGCCGCGAAGGCCTCGTTGATTTCGAACAGGTCGAGGTCGCCGACGGTGAGGCCGGCGTGTTCGAGTGCCAGGCGGATGGCGTTGCTGGGCTGGTGCAGCAGGCTCGTGTCGGGCCCGGCCACCTGCCCGTGTGCCACCAGTTCGGCCATCGGTTCGATGCCGAGGGACTCGGCTCTGTCGAGGGTCGTGACGATCACGGCGGCGGCGCCGTCGGAGATCTGTGAGGCGTTGCCGGCGGTGAGGTTGCCGTCCCTGGCGAAGGCGGCGGGGAGGCGGGCCATCGAGGCGGCGTCGGCGTCCGGCCGGATGCCCTCGTCGTCGGCGACAACGAGGGGGTCTCCGCGTCGCTGGGGGACCGCCACCGGCACGATCTCTTCGGCCAGCAGGCCGTCCTTCTGGGCGGTGGCTGCTCGTTCGTGCGACTGTGCGGCGAAGGCGTCCTGGGGTTCGCGTGTGAGTCCGAGCTCGGCGGCGAAGCGCTCGGTGGCCTCGCCCATGGCGCACTGCTCGATCGTGCAGGTGAGGCCGTCGTACATCATCGAGTCGACAAGCGTGCCGTCGCCGATGCGGTAGCCGGACCGCGCCTTCGTGAGGAGGTGGGGGGCGTTGGTCATCGACTCCATGCCGCCGGCGACCACGACCTCGGCCTCGCCCAGTCGGATCATCTGGGAGGCCAGGTGGATGGCGTGCATCCCCGAGAGGCAGGCCCGGTTCAGCAGTGTCGATGGCACGGTCAGCGGGATGCCGGCGTCGGCGGCGGCACGACGTGCCGGCACCTGGCCGATGCCTGCCGAGACCACGTTGCCGAGGTAGGCGAAGTCGACGTCGTCGCCCGTGATGCCCGCCCGGTCGAGCGCCCCGGCGATGGCGACGGCGCCGAGGTCGGTGGCCGACTGCGACGCCAGGCAGCCCTGCAGGCGGCCGATCGGCGTGCGTGCACCGGCCAGCAGAACGATCGGAGAGGGGCTCATAGGGAGGGGCTCATGGGGAGGGGCTCATGGGGAGGGGCTCATGGGGAGGGGAGGGTG
>CAJXIS010000311.1 GCA_913054115.1 uncultured Acidimicrobiaceae bacterium
GATCCGAGTTGCTCGGGATCATTGGAGAGGTAGGCCGACGCCGCGAAGAACTCCAGCCGATGGACGTCACGACCTACACGCCCGATGACGCCCCCGTCCCGGAGGGCGAAATCGTCGTCGAGCGCTCCTCGACTCCACAGGACCTCGGTCCGAAGGTGAACCGGACCTCAGCGGACGTGGTCCGGTTCCTGATGCAACAGGGTGAGATGGTCACGGCCACCCAGTCCCTCTCCGACGACATGATCGAACTGTTCGCCGCCGAGATCGGCGCCCACGTCCGACTCGTCAATCCCGGCGAGGAACAGGAGATCGAACTCCTGGCCCTCCTCGAGGTGGCGGAAGAGGAATACGAAGACGCCCCGATCCGGCCACCGGTCGTGACCGTGATGGGCCACGTCGATCATGGCAAGACGACCCTGCTCGACCGGATTCGTGACTCCAACGTCGTCGACGGTGAGGCCGGTGGCATCACCCAGCACATCGCTGCCTACCAGGTCGAGAAGGACGGCAGGTCCGTCACCTTCATCGACACGCCCGGCCACGCCGCTTTCACCGCCATGCGCGCCCGGGGCGCCGTCGCCACCGACATCGTCGTCCTGGTCGTCGCTGCTGACGACGGGGTCATGCCGCAGACGATCGAGGCGATCAACCATGCACGGGCCGCCGACGTTCCGATCGTCGTCGCCATCAACAAGATCGACCGGGACAATGCCGAACCACAGCGTGTCCTCACGCAGCTGGCCGAACACGATCTTGTGCCCGAGTCGTGGGGTGGTGACACGGTCACCGTCGAGGTGTCCGCACTCCAGAACCTGGGCATCGACGACCTGATCGAGAACCTGAGCGTCATCGCCGAGGTCGAGGACCTCCGGGCCGACCCGGAGGGCCGTGCACAGGGTGTCGTGCTCGAGTCGCACCTCGATGTCGGGCGTGGCTCGGTGGCCACGATCCTCGTCCAGTCCGGCACGCTGCGGGTCGGCGACCCACTGGTGGCCGGTGCGGCATGGGGTCGTGTGCGGGCGCTGATCGACGACCATGGCCAGCAGGTCAAGGAGGCCGGCCCGTCGACTCCCGTGGAGGTGCTGGGCCTCTCCGCCGTCGCCGAGGCAGGCGACCGGTTCGTGGTCGCCCCCAACGAAAAGGTCGCTGGTCGCGTCGCCGATAAGCGGTCGCATTACAGGCGTCAGGCCAACATCGGCCGTGACGCACACGCCTTGTCCGGAGGGGCCCGTCTCGAGGACATCTTCGAGCAGATCCAGAAGGGCGAGACGGCCACCCTCAACCTGATCGTCAAGACCGACGTCAACGGTTCGCTCGAGGCGGTCTGTGACAGCCTGCGGCGGCTGGAACGGGACGAGGTCAAGTTGACCTTCGTGCACCGGGCCGTGGGTGGGATCACCGAGAACGACATCCAGTTGGCCGCTGCCTCGAACGCGACGATCATCGGCTTCAACGTGCGTCCCGACCGCAAGGCCCGCGATCTCGCCGAGACCGAAGAGGTCGAGATCCGGACCTATGAGATCATCTACAAGCTGCTCGAGGACATCGAGTCGGCGATGCTCGGCATGTTGGCGCCCATCTTCGAAGAGGTCGTGACCGGCGACGCCGAGGTCCGCGAGATCTTCTCGGTCCCGAAGATCGGCAAGATTGCAGGTTGCCTCGTCCAGAACGGGACGATCTTGCGTGGCAGCAAGGTCCGCTTCCTGCGTGAGGGCACGATCATCTGGAACGGTGAGGTCAAGTCGCTTCGACGCTTCAAGGAAGATGTCCGGGAGGTGCAGGCCGGCTTCGAGTGCGGCATCGGGCTCTCCGACTTCCAGGACCTCAAGAGCGGCGACGTCATCGAGACCTACGACGAGCGGGAGATCGCTCGCACGTAGCGGACCATGGCACGCAGCCGACAACGCAGTGGTGGCGCCCCACGCGGCTTCGACCGATCGGATCGCCTCAATGAGCTCCTTGCCCGGATTCTCGCCGAGGAACTCGAACGCATCGACGACGTGCGCCTCGATCTGGTGACGCTCACCGGGGTCGAAACCGACCGCACCCTCAGCCAGGCGAAGGTCTACGTGACGGGTGGCGCCGTCGACGAAGATGTGATCGAGGCCCTCGAGGAGCTTCGGCCCCGCCTCCAGCGGGCCATCGGCGATCAGGCACGCCTCCGCCGAACCCCGCCGCTGGTATTTCAGATCGACGAGGCTGCCCGATCGGCGGAACGGATCGAGGACATCCTGCGGGGACTCCGGGACGGAGATGGCTGACCGTCCCGAGGGACCGGACGGCATCGTCGTGGTCGACAAGCCTGCGGGTTGGACCAGCCACGATGTGGTGGCCCGATCGCGCAAGGTGCTCGGCACCCGCAAGGTCGGCCACTCGGGCACGCTCGACCCGGATGCGACCGGCGTGCTGGTCCTGGGCATCGGCCGGGCGACCCGGTTGCTCCGGTACCTGACCCTGCTGCCCAAGCGCTACACGGCAGCCATCGTGCTCGGGACCGAAACGACGACGCTCGATGCAGCAGGTGACGTGACTGCGGTTCACGACATGTCCGGCGTCGTGCCGGACGACGTCATTCGGGCGGCCGGGAGGCTGACGGGCGACATCGAGCAGGTGCCACCGATGTTTTCCGCCGTGAAGGTGGATGGTCGCAGGCTGCACGAGATCGCACGCGAGGGTGGCGAGGTCGAGCGTGCGCCGCGCCCGGTCACCGTGCACCGCTTCGACGTGGCGCCCACCGACGACCCCCTGGTCTGGCGGGCCGACGTCGAGTGCTCGTCGGGCACGTACATCCGCACGCTGGCGGCCGACCTCGGTGCGTTGCTCGGAGGCGGTGCCCACCTGACGGACCTCCGCCGCTTGTCGGTCGGCTCGTTCACGCTCGATGACGCCCACTCGATGGAGGCACCGGAACTGCTGCCACCGGCG
>CAJXIS010000312.1 GCA_913054115.1 uncultured Acidimicrobiaceae bacterium
CCCGTCCCGACGCGGCCACCCACCTCACCTCGGGCTCCCGCCCCGGCACCGTTGGCCCGCAGCATGTTGTCCATGTCCCCATCATTGCCAAGGGGTGTGACATCGATCCCGGCTCCGGCACCGACGCGGTCTCCCGCACCGGCACCCGCCCCGCCTCCGTTGGCTCGCAGCATGTTTTCCATGCCCCCATCATTGCCAGGGGGTGTGACAATCGCCGGGCGAAATTGCGCCCGCCAGCCCAGGTCCACCACGGCTCACGCCTGGTCGGCCGCCTCCAGTGCCCAGGCCAGGCCATCTGCCGGGTCCTCGACCGCCAGTTGCAGGTGCCAGCCCTGCGGTACGTGGCCGTCGTCCCACAGCCACCACCGGAGTTCGCCCACGGCGTCCCCGAGTTCTTCGGCGTCGGGAGGCCACGGAGCCTCGTCGCCGCCAGGTCCGTCGAAGGCGTCGTCCAGCAGCCCCGCCAGCGTGGCCGCACACCACCACATCTCGAAGCGTCCCCGGGCCGCACCGCGCCGCCGGCCGTGCGCCCCACCCGATGCGGCCGCCCAGGCCATCCGGCCGAGCGCCTCGCCGGGCTCGATCCGGAGCATCCGCAGCCCGGCCGGCGCCAGCGCCGCCACGGCCTCCGGGGCCGTTCCCCGCACACAGACCGCCCTCGACTTCCCGTCGGACTCGGTGGTCCAGGTGCGGACGAGGTCGCGCAGCGCCTCGGTGCCGGGGTCGGCCATCGGGGTGCCGGCCTCCGGCAGGTCGACGGCCTCCAGACGACCGGTCGGCGGCACCGGGTCCTCGATGGCATAGGGGCCGATCGTCGGACCGTCGCAGGCCGGTTCCCAGGCGGCCAGCCGAAGCGGCAACCCGAGCGGATCAGCGTCGAGGGCAAGGCCCAACAGGTCCTCGCCCCGGGCCACCCGCTCGTGGGCGACGGTCGCACGCAGCGGACCTGCCGGCAGGTGGTCGGCCAGTTCCGGCCAGGTGTGCACCGACGCGGCGACCTCGGCCAGCGGGGCGATGCCGAACCGGGTGGCGTCGCGGCCCACGGCACGGGCCGAGTGGCCGGCGGGTCCCTGGAGGGCGAGGCGGTGTTCGGCGTGGTCGGCGGCCGGCCAGAGCTGGTGGCCCCGTTGGGCGGCCGGCCGCGAGCGCTCCGCAATCTGTTCCACGACCGACCAGTCGCCGGCATCGCAGGCCTCGTCGATGAGCCGCAGCAGGCCGTCGAGGTCGCCCTTGGCCAGGAGTTCGTCGACGGGTTCGTTGCTCACGACCCGCTCACAGCAACGGCCACGGGATGCGCCGACCGGAGGGGTCGTGGGGGAGTGCGCCCTCGTTGCGCAGTGCCGCGGCCCGTGTCAGCACGGCGTCGCGTTCGAACGGGTCGAGCAGGGCGCCGAGCGCTGCCGAGAGACCGTCGGCGGCGAGGCGCCCCAGATCGGCCAGCAGGCCGTCGGCCAACGGCTCGTCACCCCAGTCCCAGATCACGGTCCGGACCTTGAACTGGTGGTGGAAGCACAGGGCGTTGTCGACCGCCCAGATCTCGCCGTCGTCGCCGAGCAGCACGTGGCCGCCCTTCCGGTCGGCGTTGTTGGCGACGAGGTCGAATGCCGCCAGGCGCTGCAACGCCTCGACGTGCGTCGGGTCGTCCCGGAGCGTGAAGAAGTGCTGCTCGTAGTCACACGGCACGTACAGCTGGACCGAGCCCTCGCCGAGCGGACCCTCCCGGACGATGGTCGGCGGGATCAACCCCCAGCCGAGCTGTCGGGCCAACTCCCATGCGGCCGCCTCCCGACGGTAGATGCCGGACGGGAAGTCGTGCAGCGGGCGCTCGCCGCGGCCGGGCTTGTAGACGCCCTGCAAGAGGCGGTCGTCGTGCTGCACGTCGACGAGGAACGTGGCGTTGGACGACCACGGCATCCGACCGAGGACGTCGACCGTGCCGTGACGCAGTACCTCCTCGGCGGTCTCGTCGTCGATCGGCGGGCGGGGCCGGAACGGGCTCTCGGCGGCCCCGGTGCCTGCCCCCGAAGCGCCCGACGCACCCTCAGTTGGCACAGGGGCACCAGCCCTCGTTGACTGCCTCGAGGGGGGCGCCGCACCATGGGCACGGCGGCCGGCCGGCGGCCACCAGTTCCCGGGCCTGCACGATGAAGGCCAGGACCTGCACGCGTCGAAGGGGGAACCGCGCCTCGGCAGGGACGGCGTCTTCGTCCCGGAGCAGCTCCTGCACCGTCAGCACCAGCCGGTCGCTGGACTGCTGGTAGGCGACGCCGAGGTTGCCGATCACCCAGGCCGGCTCTTCGGGTTCGAAGAGCCCCGGTGCGTCGCCGGGGCCATCGGGAACCTCGGGAGCCTCGGGGAGGTCGTCGAGCAGGCCGTTGAGGAACTCGGCCAGCCCGGCCACCTGTTGCTTCTCGAGCTTCAGGGTCACCACCTCGTTGCCCCGGCGGGCCTGGAGGAAGAAGACGCGCCGCCCCAGTGGCCCGACGGTGCCCGCCGTGAAGGCGTCGGTGTCGTCCCAGTCGATCTCAGGCCGGTCCATCGCAGGCGACGCTATCTCCGGCCGGTTCGTGCAGGAGGCGGGCTCATGTGCTGGTCACGAGGGGCTCATGCCGGTCAGCGGTCCCGATCCGTTGACGGTCAGCACGATCGGGTGGTCGTCGGTGTGGAGCACGGCGCTGATCGAACAGGTGCCGACGGTGAGCCGCTGGAACAGGTCGAGCGGGGTGCCGAGTGATGCCGCCAGGGCTGCCTTGATGGTGTCGGCGTGCGAGACGCAGACGATCGTGGCACCCGGATGGGCGGCGACGAGGTCGGCGACCTGGCCGGTCATGCGAGCCTGCATCTCGGCGAACGACTCGCCGCCGGGGAACCGGAACTGCGACGGCTGGCGCTGCACGGTGCGCCAGGCCTTCAAC
>CAJXIS010000313.1 GCA_913054115.1 uncultured Acidimicrobiaceae bacterium
GCGCGCCAGGTCGGCTCCGGCGAACCGGCTGGTGGGGGCAGGCGCGCCCTATTCGGCGGGCGCGCCTTGTTGGGCAGGCGCGCCCTGTTCGGCGGGTGCTTCGAGTTCGACCTGGGCGGTGAGGGTGCCTCTCTCGGCCAGTTCGGCCAGTTCGGCCAGTTCGATCAGCTCGATGTGCGTGGCCCGGGCGGCGGCAGCGACATCGTCGAGCGCGAGGCGCAGGTTGTCGATCCGGTCGGCCGGGCAGGTGAGCGTGCAGGACACGACCGCCGTGGCGACGGACCGCTTGGCGGCGGTCTTGTGCCGGCGGATCTCGGCGAGTGCCGCAGCGGCCACGAGGGCGACCTCGGGATCGCCCGGCTCGCCGTCGTCCGAAGCGGCCTCGAGGAGTTCGTCGGCACCGGGCCACGGCGAGCGGTGCACGGAGCCGGCCTGCCACCACGACCAGACCTCTTCGGTCACGAACGGGAGGAACGGTGCGAACAGCCGTAGCAGCGTCGAGATGGCGAGCCGCAGGGCGTGGCGGGCGGAGTCCCGGCCCTCGGGGCTGCCCTCGTAGGCACGTGCCTTGACCAGCTCCACGTGGTCGTCGGTGAAGTTCCAGAAGAAGCTCTCGGTGCGTTCGAGCGCCCGGGCGTAGTCGAAGTTGTCGAAGGCGGCGGTCGCCTCGTCGACGAGTCGGGCAAGCCGGGCGAGCATCGCCCGGTCCAGCGGATGGGTGATAAGCGTGGGATCGATGGCAAGAGGGGCATGCCTGTCTGCCGAATTGTCGGAATCGTCGGAATCGTTCGCGTTGAAACCGAGGGCGAAGCGGCTGGCGTTGAGGATCTTGATGGCGAGGCGTCGGCCGATCTTCATCTGGCCGTCGTCGAAGGCGGTGTCGGTGCCGGGCCGCCCGTTGGCCGCCCAGTAGCGGACGGCGTCGGAGCCGTACTGCTCGAGGAGGCCCATCGGCGTGACCACGTTGCCCTTCGACTTCGACATCTTCTTACGGTCGGGGTCGAGCACCCAACCGCTCAGTGCGGCGTGGCGCCATGGGGCAGCGTCCTGTTCGAAGTGCGATCGCACCACGGTCGAGAACAGCCAGGTCCGGATGATGTCGTGGGCCTGGGGGCGCATGTCCATCGGGTAGGTGCGGGCGAACAGGTCGTCGTCCTCGCCCCAGCCGCAGGCGATCTGCGGGGTGAGCGACGAGGTCGCCCAGGTGTCCATGACATCGGGGTCGCCGACGAAGCCGCCGGGCCGGCCGCGCTGTGCCTCGTCGAAGCCGGGGGCGGCGTCCGCCGTGGGGTCGATCGGCAGGTCGGCGGCGTCGGGCGTGATCGGCTGATCCCAGATGGGATCGCCGTGCTCGTCCAGCCGGTACCAGAGCGGCAGGGGCACGCCGAAGAACCGTTGCCGGCTGATCAGCCAGTCGCCGTTGAGGCCGTCGATCCAGTTGGTGAACCGGGTCTGCATGTAGGCGGGGTGCCACTGCATCTCGGCACCGCGGGCCACGAGGGCGGCCCCGAGTTCGGCGTCGCGGCCGCCGTTGCGGATGTACCACTGCCGGCTGGTCACGATCTCGAGCGGCTTGTCGCCCTTCTCGAAGAACTTGACCGGGTGGGTGATCGGCTCGGGCTCGCCGACCAGCTCGCCGGTCTCGCGCAGGATCTCGACCATCTCCTGCTGGGCGGAGAACACGGTCTTGCCGGCGAGGCGGGCGTAGGCGGCACGTCCGGCCTCGGTTTCCATGCCCGATGGCAACTCCGCCTGGAAGCGGCCCTGGCGGTTGACGACGGCCCGCACGGGAAGGTCGAGCTCGCGCCACCAGGTGACGTCGGTGGTGTCGCCGAAGGTGCAGATCATGGCGATGCCGGTGCCCTTGTCGGGGTCGGCCAGGTGGTGGGCCCGGACCGGCACCTCGACGCCGAACACCGGGGTGGTCACGGTCGTGCCGAACAGCGGCTGGTAGCGCTCATCGTCGGGGTGGGCGACGAGGGCCACACACGAGACGACGAGTTCCGGGCGCGTGGTGGAGATCTGGAGATGTGAGTCACCGAGATGTGAGGTCACGCCTTCAGGCAGGTGGAAGAGCAGCTCGTGGTACGCGCCGGGGCGCTCGCGGTCCTCGAGCTCGGCCTGGGCGACGGCCGTGCGGAAGGTGACGTCCCACAGCGACGGGGCCTCGGTCTGGTAGGCCTCGCCGCGTTCGAGGTTGTGCAGGAATGCCCGTTGGGCGACCCGCTGGCAGCGCTCGTCGATGGTTGCGTACGTCTGCGACCAGTCGACCGACAGCCCGAGGTGTCGCCACAGCGCCTCGAACACCTTCTCGTCTTCGAGCGTCAACCGATGGCAGAGCTCGATGAAGTTGCGGCGCGAGATGTCGGAGTCGCCGCGCTTCTTGATGGCCTTCGGGTCGCCGGCGTCGGATGGCACGCTGAGATCCGGGTCGTACGGCAGGCTCGGGTCGCAGCGCACCCCGTAGTAGTTCTGGACCCGTCGTTCGGTGGGGAGGCCGTTGTCGTCCCACCCCATCGGGTAGAAGACCTCCTTGCCGGCCATCCGCTGGTAGCGGGCGATCGTGTCGGTGTGGGTATACGAGAACACGTGTCCGACGTGGAGCGAGCCGCTGACCGTCGGCGGCGGCGTGTCGATCGAGAACACCTGGTCGCGTTCCCTGGTGCGGTCGAACCGGTAGGTGCCTGCGGATTCCCAGGCAGCGTCCCAACGGTGTTCGAGGCCCTCGAGTGAGGGCTTGTCGGGGATGCGGAGGGCGTGAGCGTGAGCGGTTTCGTCTGGTCGGGAATCGGCATGCATGAACCTCCGAGGCTAGCGGCGCGGGTGGGGGCGGGCCTTGGGGAACACCTAGGTTCGCGGCATGCACGAAGAAGCGGCCGGGGCGACAGGGGCGACCGGGGCGACCGGGGCGT
>CAJXIS010000314.1 GCA_913054115.1 uncultured Acidimicrobiaceae bacterium
ACCCCCGTGCGTTCCGGCTCCATGCCCTTGATGCCCGGAGGGGCATGGCCGCCGAACGCCGACCAGGCCCTGATCTCGTCGAGGATTCGTATGTCGCCGACGAGGCCCCGACCGGCGGCGGCCTCGTACGTCGACTCGTCCGGTCCACCGGCGGCCCGCACGACCACCACCTGATCGGGTACGCCGTCGAGCACCCGGAGACAGCGTGCGTAGGCCTGGGCCAGGAGGTGGGCGAGGACGGTCTCGGCGGGGAGCGTGCGGCCGGATGCCTCGACGAAGCCGTCGTCGAGGAGTCGCCCCATCACATTGTCGATGAGGCCCCCGGGTTCGACGGTGGCCCTGCGCAGGGCCTCCTCGCCGACGGTCACGTCCCCCTCGGTCGAGACGTGGAGCACCATCGGCATGCCGGCTCGATCGTCGCCGAGGGCGACGAGGTCGATTCGGCCCGCCCGATCGACGGCGGCATGGGCCTCGAGCAGCCCGAGGTGCAGGGCGAGGATGCTCGGGGCGCTGCTGGCGTCGGTCATGGGCCTCGGGCGGGACGATCGGGGATGGACAGGACGTTCTCGTGGGCGACCCTAGAGCCTTGTCACCCCCTTCGGGTCGACGCCCCGGGGGTATCGGGACGCCGGGGTCCGGCACCGGTGAGCCATACGCGACGCTGATGGAGATTCTCGTGGCATCCTCAGGAGCGATGGACCTCCGGCAACTCACCCACCTGCTGGCCGTGGCCGAGCACGGCAGCTTCTCCGCAGCCGCCCGCTCCCTCCACACGGTGCAGTCCAACGTATCGACGCACGTGGCCCGGCTCGAGAGAGAGCTGGACACCGTGCTCATCGACCGTCGCTCCATGCTCCCCACGGCCGAAGGAGAGGCGGTCATCGAGCGGGCCCAACGCATCCGTGCCGAACTCCAGGCACTCCAGGACGACATCTCGTCCATGCGCGAGGAGATCGGTGGCACCGTACGCATCGGTTGCATCGGCACCACCGCCCGCTGGATGGCCACACCCCTCCTCGAGCGGTTGGGGTCCCGCTATCCCGGACTCCACCCGATCCTCGTCGATGCGACCTCGGGCTCGCTGTACCCCCTCATCCGTTCCGGTGAGGTCGACCTCGCCATCCTCAACGGTCCGGTACCGGACACCGACTTCGAGACGGAACCGTTGTTCGACGAGGAGTTGATCGTGGTCACGACCAACGACCATCCCCTGGCCAGGCACGAGGCGGTGACCATCGAGGAACTCGCCAAACACGAGGTGATGCTCACCCCGACCGGAACCACGTACCGCGACACGCTCGACGCCGAGTTCGCCGCCGCAGGCCTGCGACTCCGACCGAAGGTCGAGATCGACGGCCTGCGCCTGCTCACCTCGCTCGCCTACCAGGGCTATGCCCCCGCCCTGCTGCCGGCCAGCGCAGCATCCGGCATTCCCGCCGGGAACTGGGCACTCGTCCGCATCGAGGGCCTCGAGCGCCGCTCGGTGGTGCTGACCCGCAACCGGAGGACCACACCGTCGCTGCCCGTGCAGGCGACCCGTGAGCAGCTACGCGAGGTCATCCGCGACATGGGGCCCCACCAGCCCGGGATCCATGTCACGATGACGGACGATCCAGAGTCCCGCCCCGGAAGGAAGCCGTGACCGCCGTCGATGCCCCGATGACCTCCCTCCCCCTGCGCTCCCGCACGGGGGGCACGGTCAGCTTCGGCCTCGAAGAGCTCGCCGGCCGCAGGGTCATGGTGGTCGAGGTCGGTGGGAAGAACCGCGGTGCCCTGCGCTCCGGCGACGGCGAGAACCTTGCCGTCGCCGCCAGGACAGCACGCGAGCAACGTGTCCCGTTGGTCTGCTTCGTGGCGTCGAGTGGAGCCGACCTGACCGAGGGAGTGGCCGCCATCCACGGCTGGGGCACCGCAGCCCGCGAATTCGTGGCCTGCTCGGGCATCGTCCCGATGATCTTCTGCGTGACCGGTCCCGCCGTATCCGGACCAGCGCTCCTCCTCGGCCTCGCCGACCTCGTCGTGATGGTCGACGACGCCTACGCCTTCGTGAGCGGCCCACAGATGGTCAAGCGGTTCACGGGCGAGGAGCTGAGCAACGAGGGCCTCGGCGGCGCCTCGATGCATGCCCGCACATCGGGCGTCGCCCATTTCAACGTCGCCGACCGCGACGAGGCGGTCGAACTCATCACCGAGTTGCTGGGCTTCCTTCCGGACCACGCCGATGCGCTTCCAGCGCCGGTGCCGAGCATGGATCCCGTCACCCGACTGACCCCCGAGGCCGGCGACCTCCTGCCCGAGACCGCCACTGGCAGCTACGACGTCCGGCACGTGATCGCGTGCATCGTCGACGACGGGCACCTGCTCGAACCCCGGGCCGCCTTCGCCACCAACCTGGTCACCGCATTCGCGACGATCGGCGGGCGTCCCGTCGGCATCGTCGCCAACCAGCCGCAGTCGGTGGCCGGCACCCTCGACATCCCCTCCTCCCAGAAGGGCGGTCGGTTCGTCGCCTTCTGCGATGCCTTCAACCTGCCGCTCGTCACCTTCGTCGACACCTCGGGCTTCTACCCGGGCAAGGATCTCGAGTGGCGGGGCATGATCCGCTACGGCGCCCAGATGGCGTTCGCCTACGCCAGGGCCACCGTGCCGAGGATCTGCGTCATCCTGCGCAAGTCGTACGGCGGCGCCTACATCGTCATGGACTCACGGCACATCGGCAACGACATGATGCTCGCCTGGCCCTCCGCCGAGATCGCGGTCATGGGTGCCAAGGGAGCCGTCGAGATCCTGCACCGCAAGGCCTCCGACGAGGAGCGGGTGGCGCTCGTGTCCGCCTACGAGGAACGCCTCCTCAATCCCTACATCGCCGCCGAGCGCGGATCGGTCGACCA
>CAJXIS010000315.1 GCA_913054115.1 uncultured Acidimicrobiaceae bacterium
GACCGTGTCGGCCGTGGCGAGGCCGTGACGGCGCAACCAGCAGCCGACCACGGTACCCGTCCTGCCGAAACCGCCCCAGCAGTGCACGTACACCGTCCGACCCTCAGCGAGGCACCCGTCGATGGCGTCGAGGATGTCGACCATGTGATCGACGGTTGGTACGTCGAGGTCCCTGATCGGCAGGCGGATGATGTCGGCCCGACCGACCACGTGCTCGTCGTACCTGTCCAGCCTGTCACCGCCACCGGGAAGGTCCTCCGTGAGGTTCACGAATACGTCGGTGCCGGCGTCGAGCAGTTGTTGGGTCACCTCGGGGCGACCACCGGTCTCACCGGCGTCCTTCTTGCCCGGGTAGGCGCCGGCCATCAACCGGCCCTCGACCACCCAGTAGGAACGACTGGTGGGGCCTATCAGGCCGTCCGCTGCTACCTCCAGGTGCTGCTTCACGTTTCCCATCGTCTCATCTCCTCCGTGTTCCATGTCGGTGCCTCCCGGCTTTCGTCGTGGTTCCGGCTCCGGACCGCATCCGGCCGGGATCTCTCTTCTCCCCCTTCAGGGGAGAGAGATCCCGGCCGTAGAGATCGGTTGGTGGTCAGCGGTTCAGGTCGTCGACCTCGGCTTCCTTCCTGCCGTCGAAGAAGTCAGCCTTGCGACGTTGCTTCTCCTCGTAGTTCGAGGTGCGGTAGTCGGCGAGAGCCAGGTTGACGCTCTCAAAGCTGGTCCTTGTGCCCATGCCGTCGCCCCGGAAGTTCTGCGTGCTCCCCCGGTCGAATCCCAGGCCATCACCGGTGGCGTAGGAGTCCTGGTTGGCGCCCATGAATACGAATGTCCAGCCTTCCTTCTTCTTCGCCTCGACGAGCTCGAACAGGGCCTCCCGGGTCCAGGTCCTGCTGGCGTTCTCGTAACCGTCGGTGAACACCACGATGATCTGGTCCTCGGCGGTTCCGAGGTCGGCGAGGCGCTTCTCGGCTGACCGGATCAGGTTGCCAAGGGCGTCGAACAACGGCGTGCTGCCCCGGGGCTGATACTCCTGAACAGTCAGGTCGAGGACAGCGCCGATGTCGACTCCGTCGCGGAACACCTCGTACGGGTTCTGTCCGTCAAACTGCACCGCCGTCAGGCGGCAGCCACCCGGCAGGTTCCGCTGGTTGGCCACGAAGGAGTTGAAGCCTCCGACCACGTCACCCTGGAGGCCGGACATGGAGCCGGACCGGTCTATGAGGAACGACACGTGCACGGGCAGGTCTCCGCCCGGACCGGTGGTGGGAGTTTCGGCCTGTCCGGGGGCAGCCGTCGCCTCCGGGGTGTCGCTCCCATCGGCCGCCCTGATGCTGATCCGATCGGCCACCATCCGGACCTCGTCGAGACCGGCGAGGTTGGTCAGATGCGAAGGCCATGCCGCCTCGCCGTGGCGTGCACCTATGCAGGCGCCGGCCATCGACGCGATCGTGTCGGTGTCGCCACCGGCGCTGACTGCCGCGTAGACGCCGTCGACCGGCACTGCGTGTGCCGCTGCGCACCAAAGCGCAGCGGGCACGGTCTCGTTGGCGATGACTCCCGTGCCGATGATGGCCAGTACCGACTCCGCCGGCTGGTCGAGGAGGGCCGGGAGGACGCTCAGGCGGTCCACGATCGTCTTTCCAGGTACGGCCCCCTGTTCGAAGCCGGTGGCGATCCTGATGACTGCTTCTATCCATGAACCGTCCAGGGGCCCGTCCCCACTGGCGGCGAGGGCCACGGCTGCGGCGAAAGCTGCCGCCGCCGTGGTCGCAACCGGATGGCCGTGGGTCACGGAGGCTGACAGTGCTGCCTCGTAGGCGGCACGCTGCGGGTCGCCGGCCCACATGAGTCCGAATGCAGCGCACCGGGCCGCACCGGCGGTGCCTGCCGACTTTGGCATCGCCGCCTGCCACCAGGGTCGACCTGCCAGGAGCTCCGTCCGGGCGTGCTTCATAGAACGTCCCCTGGTGGGAACCTGGGCACCGAGGAGGCGCGAGGCGAGCCGGGCGGGGTGGTCGACCGGGTCGGCCAGGATGCTGTCGGCCGTGATGAGGGTCAGCAGGGTGTCGGAACTGATCGTCGGGGACGGCACCAGGTAACCCGTCACGTCGCCATACTGCTTGGCTATCCACCGACGTGACCGATCCTCAACCGGCTCGCCGAGGGCATCGCCTATGGCGGATCCCACCAGAGAGCCGTTGATACGGTCCTCCGGGGCAGGGCTCCGTGTGGGGTCGCCGAGGGCTGGTGTACCGATCCTGGGGGCTACGGCTGCGGCCGCCTCGGGGCCGAACCTTGCTTCGATGTCGTGTGGTGCTTGCATCATGCGCCTCTCCTCGTTACGGTTTCTCCTATAGTGACATTATTATATACATATGTTATTGTCAATTCCACTCTTACTGATACGGACGAGTCATGCCATCTTCAGAGCAGACCGATCAGGCCATACCCGGCTACGACCCCGACGACTACCCGCGCGTGGCCGTCACCGTCGACATCGTGGTCTTCACCATCGTCGACGACGACCTGCGCGTACTGCTGGTCCAACGGGGTGAGCCGCCCTTCCTGGGACGGTGGGCGCTGCCGGGTGGATTCGTCAGGCCGGACGAGGACCTGGACCGGGCAGCTGTCCGCGAACTCGCCGAGGAGACGGGCATCCACCAGAAAGTCGGCCTCCTCGAACAGTTCGGCTCGTACGGCGACCCGGGCCGGGACCCCCGGATGCGGGTTGTGACCGTCGGATACTGGGCCATAGTCCCGGACCTCCCCTCCCCCATGGGCGGGAGCGACGCAAGGCATGCGGAGTTGGTGTCCGTCGCCGAGGTGGAGAGCGAGCGGATGCGGCTGGCCTTCGACCACCAGCACATCTTCTCCGAGGCCCTCGAAACT
>CAJXIS010000316.1 GCA_913054115.1 uncultured Acidimicrobiaceae bacterium
GTCGCCGAGGTGCTGCGCCACGCCGTCTTCTCCGACCCCGCCTGTGAGGAGGCACGCCTGCTCCAGGCCGATGCCTTCGAGCAGCTCGGCTACCGGGCCGAGTCGGGACCATGGCGCGACGTCTACCTGACCGGCGCCCAGGAGCTCCGCGAGGGGACCCTGGCCGTGCCGGCCATCCAGCGGCCTCGGACCGAGGTGGTCCGGGGCATGACGCTCCAGCAGGTGTTCGACCTGCTGGCCGTCAAGATCGACGGTCCGGCTGCGACGGCGATCGGCCACCTGGCCATCGACTGGCGGCTGCCCGATGTCGACGAGGTGGCCCGGGTCGAGCTGTCGAACGGCACGCTCCACACCACGCCGGGGCGCACCCACGCAGCCCCGGACGCCACCGTCACCTGCGACCGGTCGGCGCTCGACGAAATGGTCGCCACCGGTGGGACCCTGGCCGGCCTCGTCGACGCCGGCACGGTCACGATCGACGGCGATGCCGACCGGGTGCTCGCCCTCTGGGACACCCTCACCGACTTCCCGCTCTTCTACGCCATCATCGAGCCGTAGGCACCGGGCACATGTCGGAGCCGATGCGGAGCCCCTTGACATCGCCGTGGGGGATCACCATGCTGCTGCCGGGTTCCACCGTGTCCCCCGAGTGAACATGGGAAGCACATGACCGACACTGCAACCGGCGCCACCACCGAAGCCCCGCTCGGCACCACCCGCAGGGGCCGGGACGCACGCGCCAAGGCACGTCGCACCCGCGTCCAGACCTGGCTGCCCGAGCTCGAACGCAAGATCCCGTGGGTCGACCTCCTCACCCCCGAGCAGGTCCAGACGATCCACGACGCCTCCATGGACATCCTGGAGGAGGTCGGCATCGACTTCCGCTGCGACGAGGCGGCCGCCTCGTGGGCCGCTGCCGGGGCGAGCGTCGACGGCCACCGGGTGCGCATCGACCGCGAACACCTCATGGAGCTCATCGGGACCGCGCCGTCCTCGTACACGATGATCGCCCGCAACCCCGAGCGCACGGTCACCGTCGGCGACGGGAAGCAGATCTTCACCCCGGCGTACGGCGCCCCCTACGTCCTCGACCTCGACGGGGTGCGCCGTTCGGCCACGATCGAGGACTTCCGCAACTTCACGAAACTCAACCACCTGTCGCCGGCGCTGCACATGTCGGGCGGCGTGCTGTGCGAGCCGATGGACATCGCCGTCCCCAAGCGGCACCTCCACATGACCGACAGCCTGCTGCGGTACAGCGACAAGCCGTTCATGGGGGCCGTCACGTCGAAGGAGCGGGCCGAGGACAGCCTCCACATGGCCGGCATCGTGTTCGGCCAGGACATGGTTCGAAACACCACCGTCATGACCTGCCTCGCCAACGCCAACACGCCGCTCGTGTGGGACCAGACGATGCTCGACAGCGTCCGGGTGTTCGCAGGCGCCAACCAGGCCACGCTGTTCAGCCCGTTCGTGCTGGGCGGGGCGTCGACGCCTGCCAGCACCGTGGGGGCCGTCATCCAGGTCAACATCGAGGCGCTCACCGGCGTGGCGTTCTCGCAGCTCGTGCGCACCGGCGCCCCTGCCCTCTACGGCCAGTGGGCGTCGACGGTGTCGATGAAGACCGGCGCCCCACAGGCCGGCATGCCCGAGATCTGCCACATGAACCTGCTCACCGCCCAGCTGGCCCGCCACTACCGGCTGCCGTCGAGGTGCAGCGGAGCATGCACGAGCTCCAAGATGGTCGATGCCCAGGCCGGCTACGAAGCCGCCCGCAACATGTACGGCGTGCTCATGGCCGGCACCAACTTCGTGCTCTCGACCACCGGTTACCTCGAAAGCGCCATGTGCCAGAGCTACGCCAAGTGGGTCCTGGACAGCGAGCAGCTCGAGTTGATGGTCCGCCTCAACGCCGGCCCGTCGTTCGACGACCTCGACGAGGTGCTCGCCACGATGCGCGAGGTGCCGCCGGGCGGCCACTTCCTCGGCACCGCCCACACCCTCGCCAACTTCCAGACGGCGTTCTCGATGCCCGAGATGATGAACAGCGACAACTACGAGCAGTGGCTGGCCGACGGGGCGCTCAGCGCCGAGGAACGGGCGGTCGCCAGGTGCCGCCAGATGCTCGACGAGTACGAAGAGCCCGTGCTTCCCGATGACGTGTCCGCCGAGCTCGACGAGTTCGTGGCCCGCCGCGAACGCGAACTCCCCGACCTGGTCCGCTGAACGAACCGAAGAGGAGACCGACATGACGACCAACGGCCAACTCCCCGATCCACCGCTGCTGCACGGCGTCTGCGCCGCCATGAGCACCCCGTTCGACGACTCGGGCGAGTCGCTCGACGAGGGTCGGCTGCGCGACCACGTCGAGAACCTGGTCGACGCCGGGGTCCACGGGCTCGTGCTGGCGGCCGGCACCGGCGAGTTCGCCTTCCTGTCCGCCGACGAGAAGCACCGGATCTTCGAGATCGGGGTCGACCAGGTGGCCGGGCGCATCCCGGTCATCTGCCAGACCTCGGCGATCACGACCGTCGACGCCATCGAGAACTCGCGGGCGGCCATCGACCTGGGTGCCAGCGCCGTGATGGTGCTGCCGCCCTACTTCGAGGGACCGCTCGAACGCGGCGTGCGCCACCACTACGAGAAGTTGGCGGCCGCCATCGACATGCCGATCGTGCTCTACAACATTCCCGCCCAGACCGGCTTCGACATCACCCCGGACCTCTACCGGAAGCTCATCGCCGTCGAGAACATCGACTACATCAAGGACAGCACCGGCGACCTGATCCGCATCCAGCAACTGCTCGGCATCGGCGGCAACGTGTTGGCCGGTGAGATCGGAAGAGCACACGTCTGAACTCCAGTCACCAGATCATCTCGTAT
>CAJXIS010000317.1 GCA_913054115.1 uncultured Acidimicrobiaceae bacterium
CCCACAGGCGGGCGAAGGGTCGGCCGCAGCCGAGGCATTCGGCCCGCTCGTTCTCGTGGTGCGGGAACACCAGGTCGTCGCCGCCGCCGTGGATGTCGAAGCCGTCGCCGAGCAGGTCGAGCGACATGGCCACGCACTCGATGTGCCAGCCGGGCCGGCCGGGCCCCCAGGGGGAGTCCCAGGTGGGCTCGCCGGGCTTGGCGGCCTTCCAGAGGGCGAAGTCGAGTGGGTCGGACTTGTCGTCGTCGACCTCGACCCGCGCGCCGGCACCCTCCCGCAGCTGGTCGATGGTCTGGTTGACGAGGGCGCCGTAGCCGTCGAGGCGGTCGACGTCGTAGTAGACGCCGGAGTCGGTGGCGTAGGCCATGCCCCGGTCGATGAGTTGGCCGATGATGTCGATCATCTGGTCGACGTACTCGGTGGCGCGGGGCCGCAGGTCGGGGTGGGCGACGCCGAGGCGGTCCATCTCGGTGATGAAGACGTCTTCGAAGCGCCGGGCCAGCTCGGGCTCGGTGGTCCCCTCGGCGGCGGCCCGGGCGATGATCTTGTCGTCGATGTCGGTGATGTTCGACACGGCCGTCACGTCGAGGCCGGTCCAGCGCAGGTAGCGGACGAGGATGTCGAAGGCAAGGGTGCTGCGGGCGTGGCCGATGTGGGGGGCGTCGTAGACGGTGGGCCCGCACCAGTAGACGGAGGCCTTCCCCGGGTCGCGGGGGGTGAACTCGACCTTGTCGCCGGTCAGGCTGTCGGTGAGGCGCAGCACCGGGTCAGGATACGGGAGGCGTCGGCACGGACGGGCTGCTCAGATGCCGGAACTGCCCGGGCGCCGGAACTGTTCAGGTGCCGGGCTGTTCAGGTGCCGGAGGGGGCGTCGCCCGGCGGGGTCTCGTCGAGGTGGATGCCGAGCAGGCCGGCCGCCTGGCGCAGGCCGGCCGGCGCCGTCGGGTCGTCGCCGGCGTGGGCGATGATCGCCCCGGCCAGCACGTCGATGGCGTCGCGGGCGGTCGACGCGTCGAGGTCGTCGTCAAGGGCGGCTCGAACGGCGGCGAGGGTGGGGGCCGGGTCGGGTCCGCAGGTCCGGCGCTCGGCTTCGACCAGGCGGTTGAGGCGGGTGACCCCGTTGTCGATGTCGGCGTCGAACCACTCGAAGCCCCCGCGGTAGTGGTGGCCCAGCATGGCGATGCGCAGCGCCCGCGGGTCGTACAGCTTGCGGAGCATGCGTACGAACACGAGGTTGCCGAGCGACTTCGACATCTTGGTGCCCTCGTAGGCGACCATGCCGACGTGCATCCAGTGGCGGGCCAGCGGCTTGCCGGTGGCGCTGCGGGTCTGGGCGTCCTCGCACTCGTGGTGGGGGAACACGAGGTCGTCGCCGCCACCGTGGAGGTCGATCGTGTCGGAGAGGTTGGCCATCACCATGGCGGAGCATTCGATGTGCCAGCCGGGTCGACCCGCTCCGAAGGGGGAGTTCCAGGCCGGCTCGTCGCTGGCTGAGGGTTGCCAGAGGATGAAGTCGAGGGGGTTGCGTTGCCTCGGGTCGTCGGGGTGGCCGCCCCGTTCGGCGGCCAGCGCCACCATCGTGGCCTCGTCGAGACCCGACAGGGAGCCGAAGCCCTCATCGGTGGACACGTCGAAGAACGTCGTGCCGTCGACCGTGTAGGTGTGGCCGGCGTCGGAGAGGCGCTGGATCAGGTCGAGCATCGGCTCGATCGACTGGGTGGCCCACGGTTCGGCGAAGGCGGGGCGCATGTTGAGCGCCACCATGTCGGCGTCGAAGTGCGCCATCTCGACGGCGGCGAGTGCCCGGTAGTCGACCTTGAGTTCCCGGGCCTTGGGCAGGATCGAGTCGTCGACGTCGGTGACGTTGCGGACCATGCGCACGGTGTGCCCGAGGTCCTCGAGCCGGCGGATGACCAGGTCGAACGTGAGGTAGGTGAAGGCGTGGCCGAGGTGGGTGGCGTCGTAGGGCGTGATGCCGCAGACGTACATGGACACCTCGGGGCCTGGCTCGAACGGGACGACCTCACCGCGGACCGTGTCGTGGAGCCGCATGGGGCCGCCGGGCTGGTTCACCTTGTTCACGGAGCGGCACCGTAGCGGGGCACAGGCCGTCGCGCCGCCGCGCGTCAGCCGCGTTCGAAGGGGACGGAGTGCTCCCAGTCGGCCAGCAGGGTCCGTAGGGCGGTGACGACGAGCAGGGGCTGGTCGAGCATCAGGTGGTGCCCGGCCAGTGGGATCTCGATGACCGGTGCGACGCGGCCGAGCTGTTCGTACATGTAGGCGCCGATGTCGGGGGTGACGAGCCCGTGTTCGGCGCGAAACAGCGCCACCCGGCAGGTGACGGTGGCCAGCAGTTCGTTGGCGGCGGATCGGCTGGGCCTGAAGATGGCCGGGTCGAACTTCCAGGTGACGCCGCCCTCGGTGCGACGCAGCGACATGGCGGCCACGTGGGCCATGACGTAGGGCTCGTAGTTGTCCTGTTCGGGGACGGTGCGGAAGCGGGCGATCGCCGTGGCGGCGTCGGGGTACACCTTGGGGTCCCGGAACTGGTTGCGCCGGCCGCTCTCCATCTCGGGGTCGGGGGCGGTGACGGGCGAGTCCATGACGACGGCGCCGGCCAGTCGGTCGCCGTGGGCGGCGGCGGTGGCGAGCGTGACGAAGCCGCCCATGGAGTGCCCGATCACGATCGGAGGACCGGCCATGTCGGCGTCGCCGGCCACTGCCATGACCTCGCTGCACCAGCGGGACAGCGAGTACTCGTCGCGTCGGTCGCTGTCGCCGTGGCCCGAGAGGTCGATGGCCGTCACCCGGTAGACGCGGGCGAACTGGGCGGCCACGTGGGTCCACCAGTGGGCGTGGGCGGCGCCGCCGTGG
>CAJXIS010000318.1 GCA_913054115.1 uncultured Acidimicrobiaceae bacterium
GCGAACTCGTTGGAGACAGCGGCGAACCCCAGGTGCATCTCGGCACGGAGTTCGGCCGTCTCGGCGCGGAGTTCGCGTCCCATCAGCGCAATGTCGTCCTTCGTGGCGACATCGGTCCATTCGATCGGCGGCATGGACTCCATGATCGCATCTGCCAGATCGTCGTTCAACTGCGTCGCGAAGCAGTTGCGGATCGCCAGACGGGTTCGCTCATCGACGGGCATCGTTCACCTCCTCGATACTTCGACACTGAGGGAAGCCATGCGGGGAGGCACGCTCAACCTACCCGGAGGATGCGACAGCGTCAGAGGGCGATATCGACAGCACGCGCACCCGAGCCGGCCACCAGGGCCTCCGGAGTCAACGGAAACACGCTGTCGGGTCGACCGGCGGCGGCCCAGACCTCGTCGTACCCCAGCAGGTCGGGATCGACGAGGGCCGGCAGCGGAGCAGGATGCCCGAAGGGAGGCGCTCCCCCGATGGCGAAGCCGGTGGCGGCTCGCACCTCGTCGGCGTTCGCCATGCGCACCTCGCAACCGAACTCGACCCCGACCTTCGCCAGGTCGACGCGGTTGGCGCCGGAGCACAGCACCAGGATCGGCCGGTCGTCGGCCATGAGCACCAGCGACTTCACGATCTGGTCGACGTCACAACCGACGGCGGCCGCAGCATCCACCGCCGTCCGGGTAGCGGCTCACCACCACCCCGATGCCCAACTCCGAGGCAGACGCGGCGAAACGCTCCGTGGCGTCCGAGGCGGCCACGATCAGCCGCCGCGCACCAGTCGGCCCGGCCGAGCACCGGTGTCGATGCCGTCGCGTCGGGTCTCCTGGCCGGACACGATCGTGTGCCGGTAGCCGACAGCCTCCTGCAGGAGCCGGCGGCCCCCGGCAGGCAGGTCATGAACCAGCCGCGGCGATCGCAGGGTCAGCCCCTCGAGGTCGATGACGTTCAGGTCGGCCTTCTTCCCGACGGCGAGCTCGCCCCGGTCGGTCAGGCCGAACAGGTGCGCCGTGTCTCGGGTCTGCTTGCGCACCACCCACTCCAGTGGGAGCCGGGCACCACGCGTGCGATCGCGCGCCCAGTGCGTGAGGAGGTAGGTGGGGATCGAGGCGTCGCAGATCATGCCGCAGTGGGCGCCGCCGTCGGAGAGGCCCGACACCGACGTCGGGTGGAGGAGTTGTTCCCGGATGGCCTCGTGATCACCGTCGGTGTAGTTGAACAACGGCAGCATGAGCAGCGCCTCACCGTCTTGTTCGCAGAGGGCGTCGTAGACGGCCTCGAGCGGGTCGGTGTCGGTCCGCTGAGCCAGGTGGGCCACCGATTGCTCGACGGTCGGCTCGTAGTCGGGCGGATCGCCGAGGATGTAGAGCTTGTGGAGCGCCATGCGGATGAGTGCCGGCAATCCGGAGAACAGCTGCCGGTCGGGTTCGACGTCGTCTTCGGCGAGGATTCGTGACCGGACGGCGGGGCGGCGGAGGAACTGGATCCGTTCGTCGATCGCCAGGTCGGCGAGTTCGCGATAGGACGGCCGCAGCCCGAACGGATGGTGGGTCTGGAAGCCGACGAGGAGGCCGAACGGGCGGGCTGCCACCTGGGGGTGTAGTCGGGCGCCTTCGTCGATGGCGGCGAGTGATTCGGCCATGATCTCGCGCCACAGGTTCGGTTCGGCGTCCACCTGGAGCATCGCGAACGTGACCGGTGCTCCGACTTCGGCGGACAGGCGGCGCATCCAGTCGACTTCCCGTCGGGCGCGGACGAGGTCCTGGCCGTCGGCGCCGGCTGGCGCCAGTTCGAAGACCCCGCGGCCCTGTCGTTGCAGCGCCCGCCCGATGCCGAAGAGTTCGTCTTCGGCGGCGAACGTTCCGGGTACCTGTTCGCCGTCCATGGCTCGGTGGCCGAGAACCCTCGAGGTTGAGACGCCGAGGGCGCCGGCTTCGATCGCCTCTTCGACGATGCGACCCATGGCTTCGATGTCTTCGGGGGTGGCGGGCTCGTTGCGTGCTCCACGTTCGCCCATCACGTAGGCGCGCACCGCCCCGTGGGGCACCTGGGTGCCGACGTCGATGCCGAGACGACGCTGGTCGAGGACGTCGAGGTATTCGGGGAACGTCTCCCACCCCCAGGTAATGCCCTCCGAGAGTGCTGCCCCGGGGATGTCCTCGACGCCTTCCATGAGTTGGATCAGCCACTCTTCGCTTCCCGGGTGCACGGGGGCGAACCCGACTCCGCAGTTGCCCATCACGACGGTCGTGACGCCGTGTCCGGCCGACGGGTTCAACTCGTCGTCCCAGGTGACCTGGCCGTCGTAGTGGGTGTGGCAGTCGACGAAGCCGGGTGTGACGACGAGCCCAGTGGCGTCGATGGTTCGGGCGGCGTCACCCGGCGCCGACGGTCCGACGTGGACGATCACGCCGTCCTTGACGGCGACGTCGCCGACGAAACGGTCCGCTCCGGTGCCGTCGACGACGGTACCGCCGCTGATCTTGAGGTCGTACAAGGGTGGGGCCTCCGAATGCCGGTCGCCGCAACGCTAGACGGGCCGACAATGCGACGACTGGTCCGGGAGTCGAACCGAGGTCCGGCTTTCGTCGCGTAACCGTGTTGCGGGTGTGTCGGTGGTCAGAGTGCGGCCATGTAGTCGAACCAGTTGCCGAGTTGGCCCTCACTCCAGGTGGCTATGTCGGTGATGAACACCAGCAGGTAGGTGGCGGCGTACTGGGTTTCGGTCGTCGAGAAGCCGACGGCGGCGGCGACGGCGTTGAGGGTGTCGATGTCGGCGCCGGCGTAGACGGTGGTGACGGTGGTGTCTTCGTCGGTGAACGGTGCCGGTTTCGGCATGGGTAGTACGCCGGCGTCG
>CAJXIS010000319.1 GCA_913054115.1 uncultured Acidimicrobiaceae bacterium
TCACCTCGAGCCGGTCCGGTTCGACGAAGCGGAAGGTCCCGACCTCGACCCGAAGGAAGCCGGCGAGGATCTCCTCCTCGAAGTCCATGATCGGATTCGGCGAAGCGTCCATGTCGGTTCCGACGGCCCCCGTGAGGCAGAAGGCAGGCTGGGTCCCGCCGCCCGTCAGGGAGAGGACCCCGTTCTCTGCCGAGTACTTCGAGTTGAACCCCTTGCAGGGCCCCTGGCCGACGAGCCGACCCTGTTGGTCGAACTCGATCCATGTGGGGACGTCCGGGTCGTCGCGCGTGGCGAGGACATCGGCCAGCGCATACGGCTGGCCACCAGCGAGCACAGCGTCGAGACCCCACCGCCCGAGGAGGTCGGCAGATTCGGGCCCGGTGGGCGTGGTGGTGGTCGTGCTCGTCGGCGCCGTGGTGGTCGTGGCGGCGAGCGTCGTCGTGGCTGAATCCGTCACTGGGGCGTCGCCGGCGCAGGCGCCCACCAGCAGGGCGAGGGTGACGAGGGCGAACGTCACCCGGATGGCTCGCCGGTCCGGCAGATGCGTCAAGGGGGTGGCCACCATCATTCGTTCAATCAGCGCAGCGAGCCGCGGGCGGTGTTGATGAGGTCTTCGGATTCGGCGTGGACGACGTAGCAGTGGACGCCGCGGAACTGGGCCACGTCGTGCTCGAAGTCGGTGCGGTTCGGGACCAGGAAGGCGATCTCGAGCTCGGACAACTCGTAGATGAGGCCCACGAAGTCGTCGAACGCCTCGTAGCACTGCGAGCGGGCGAAGCTCTCCATCTCACGGTCGCCGGGCCACGGTGCGCCCTGGCGGGCCGGGTGCTGGACGTGCAGGTAGATCTCGGCCTGGTGGGGCAGCTCGCACGGCACGACCGTGTCGAACTCGATGTGGCGGTCGCTCTGGAACCACGAGTAGCGGTTGAAGCACTGGCCGGCCGTGAGGTCGTGGAGGTTGACCATCTCGCCGTACCAGGTGGGCGGCTCCTCGTCGGCCACGGTCGGCCGCACCTCTGGCAGGGTGGTTGCGGTGCCGGTCGTCGTCGTCACGGAGTCGTCGCCTTCCGAAACGGCGCCGTCGCTCGCACACGCCGACACCAGCAGGACGGCGCACAGGAGCAGGAGTGGGGCGCGCACCGGGTCAGGGTAGGCCTGGGGCCGGTACCGTTGCGGGGTGTCCGTGGTCGAACTCAATGCCGTGGTCGCCCTGCTCGGACGCTTCCCGGCGCTGACCGGCCTGGACCTGCGCATCGAGGCGGGCGAGACCGTCCTGTTGCAGGGCCCCAACGGGGCCGGCAAGACCACGCTGCTGCGCCTCTGCGCCGGCCTGCTGGCCCCCCAGTCCGGCTCGGTGACGGTGCTCGGCCACGACCTCACTCTCGGTCCGGAGCGCCGGGCCGTGCGCCGCCGGGTGGGGCTGCTGGGCCACTCCACCGGCCTCTACGAGGACCTCACGGTCGCCGAGAACGTCCGCTTCTGGGCCCGCGCCGCCGGCCTCGACGCCGAGCCCTCGGTGGAGCGGGTCGTCGGCGCCCTGCAGCGCCTGGGCCTCGACGACGGGCTCCTCGACCTGCCCGTCCACCGGCTGTCGGCCGGCCAGCGGCGCCGCACCTCGCTGGCGGCGCTCGTCGTGCGACGGCCCCAGCTGTGGCTGCTCGACGAACCCCACGCCGGCCTCGACCAGGCCGGCCGCAACGTGGTCGACACGCTCATCGGCGACGCCGTCGCCGCCGGGGGGACCGTCGTCGTTTCGTCGCACGAACTCGAACGGGTCCGCTCGCTCTCGCCGCGGGTCGTGACCCTCGCCGGCGGCACCGTGCACCGGGACACGGGCGCATGAGCCGCTTCCTCGCCGACGCCCGGCTGGTCGCCGCCAAGGACCTCCGGATCGAGGCCCGCTCGCGGGTCGTGCTCAACCAGGTGGCGCCCTTCGCCCTGCTGGTGCTGGTGCTGTTCGGGTTCGCCCTCGACGCCGACCAGCGCACGCTGCGGACCTTCGCACCCGGCCTGTTCTGGGTGGCGGTCCTGCTCTGCGCCCTGCTGGCGATCCAGCGCTCGGTGTCGGTCGAACAGGCCGACGGGGCGCTCACCGGCCTGCGCCTGTCGGGCATGTCGCCGGCGGCGCTGTTCGTCGGCAAGGCAGCCGCCGTGTTCGTGCAGCTGGTGGTGCTCGAGGTGCTGCTGACCGCCGGGATCATCGTGCTCTACGGCAGCCAGATCGAGCAGCCGCTGCTGGTCGCCGCCACCGGCCTGCTGGCGGCCGTCGCCGTTGCGTGCACCGGTACCCTCTACGGCGCGCTGGCCTCGGGACTCGGGGTGCGGGAGACCCTTCTCCCCATCCTGCTGCTTCCGGTGCTGGCACCGGTGCTGATCGGCGCCACGCGGGCCTTCGACGACGCCCTCGGGAACGCTGCGGTGGACGGCTGGGCCTGGCTGGGCCTGCTGGCCGTCTTCGCCGTGGTCGCGACCGCGGGGGGCGCACTGGCCCACGGAACCCTGGTCGAGGAGTAGACGATTCGATGACGGAGACCATGACGACGAACGGCACCTCGACGGGCTCCCGAGGCTCGCGTGTGCTCGGCGCCGCCACCCTGCTGGGCCTGGCCACGCTGCTGCTGTTCGCCTTCGGCCTGACCGAGCCCGACGTCCGGCTCCACCCCACGACCGGCGGGGAGATCGGCCAGTTCGATGCCGTGCGCCTCCTGTACCTGCACGTGCCGCTGGCGGTGCTCATGTACGTGGCCTTCGTGCTGTGCGCTGTGGCATCGGCCGGGTACCTCATCCGCCGGACGCCCTGGTTCGACACGATGGCCCGGGCCGCCGCCGAGGTCGGCA
>CAJXIS010000320.1 GCA_913054115.1 uncultured Acidimicrobiaceae bacterium
TGTGAGGGGCTGGGCGTGGCGCCGGAGTCCTGCGTGTTCCTCGACGACCTCGGCGTCAACCTCAAGCCGGCCAGGGCCATGGGCATGACCACCATCAAGGTGACCGACCCCGACGATGCCATCGCCGAATTGGCCGCAGTCGTCGGGTTCCCCCTCGGCTGAGCCGCTACGGTCGGCAACGATGCGCATCGTCACCTGGAACGTCAACTCCCTGAAGGCCCGCCTGGGACGTGTCGAGGCGTGGATCGCCGCCGCCGAACCCGATGTGCTGTGCCTTCAGGAGACCAAGATGACCGATGAGGCCTTCCCCCACGGGGCGTTCGCGGCGCTCGGCTACGAGTCGGCGCACCACGGCGAGGGCCGCTGGAACGGCGTGGCGGTGATCTCCCGGGTGGGCCTCGACGACGTGCGACCCGGCTTCGCCGACGGTCGGGACGACCCCGACCCCGATGCACGGATCCTGTGGGCCACCTGCGGCGGCGTCCGGGTGGCGTCGTGCTACATCCCCAACGGCCGCGAGGTTGGCCACGACCACTGGCACTACAAGCTCGACTGGCTGGGCCGCCTCCACGACGACCTCGTCGCCAACGCCGACATTGCAGCGGACCCGGTCGTGGTGGTCGGCGACTTCAACGTGGCCATGGACGACCGCGACGTCTGGGACCCTTCGGCCTGGGAGGGCGCCACCCACGTGACCCCCGAGGAGCGGGCGGCGGTGCAGCGGCTGATCGACCTGGGGCTGGTCGATGTCTTCCGCGAGCGGCATTCCAGCGGCGGCCTGTTCTCGTGGTGGGACTATCGCGACCTGGCCTTCCCCAAGGGGCGCGGCATGCGCATCGACCTGCTCCTGGCCTCGCCGCCGGCGGCCGCCGCGCTCGACTTCGTGGTCGTCGACCGCAACGAGCGCAAGGGCGAAAAACCCAGCGACCACGCCCCGGTCGTCGCCGACTTTGCCCTGGACTGAGCCCGAGGCAGCCGACACCCGCCGGACGTTCGCCTGTGGAAGGCTGATCGGTGGACGAGAAGGGCCGGAGCGTGCGACACCACCTGTCGATGGCACTGTGCATGGCCTGCCTTGTCGGCTGTGCCTCGGATGGCCTGCGCGACATCTCTGCCACGACGACCGAATCGACGTCCACCGTCACGACGGCTTCGCGGAGTACCACCTCGACGACTCGTGCTACCGCCACCACGTCGTCGGTGCCTGACCCACCGACAACGACGACTCCACCGAACACCACTTCGACGACGCGTGCGCCGGACCCGCCGTCGACCACCGAGCCGACGGCTCCGACCATGACCCTCGGTGAACCGGTGGCGCCGTGCTCGGTCGACCTCGTGACACACCAGTGGCTCCGTGCGGACCTGGACGGCGACGGTGTCGACGATGTCGTCGCGTGGGCGGCCCTGTCTGCCGAACAGCGGGACCCGTTCGAGACCAAGGGTCACCTGCTCAGCGTGTGCACTGCGTCGGGATCGGTGTCGTCCGTGGCTGCGGGCAGTCCGAACAAGCCACTAAAGGTGCTGTCAATCGATCCCGACGCCACCGGTCGGTCGGAACTGCTGGTCGGTGGTTCCTCGGGCGTCGGTCCCTTCCACGGCGGGTCGTTTCGACTCATCGACGACGAGCTCGTTCCGATCGGCGGTCTGTACTCGGTGGTACTGCCACACTATGCAGCGGGAGGACCCGGACGCAGTTTCGGGTGCGTGGACGTGGACGGCGAGGGCGGGAACTCGACGATCCTCGTGAACATCGAGTACGAGTTCGTCGGGGGCGACACGCTCGACGAGGCGACATCGATGGACTGGCGGATCATCCCGTGGTGGGACATCGAGGTCGACCCGGAACGCATGGTGGGGTCGTTCGAACTACCGGCGCAGCGGGAGGCCGCCCGGGTCACGATGAGCGGTACGTGTCGCGACCAGGTGCTCGTGCCGATGTGGTGACCCCGGCTACGGCAGGATGAGGCCATGGCCCACGCTTCCGGACCGCCGTCGGACGACGACCTTGTGGATGGCCTGCGGCGGGTGTGCCTGGCGCTGCCTGGGGTGGAGGAGCGGCTCAACCACGGGATGCCGACCTTCGGGATCGTCGGGCGCTCTGCGTTCGCAAACCTCCACACGCACCCCGACGACGGGCGGCCCACGCTCTGGTTCAAGGCGGCGCCCGGCGTGCAGGACGAACTCGTCGACCAGGAGCCCGAGCGCTTCTTCGTGCCGCCCTACGTGGGACCGAGGGGCTGGGTGGGGCTGCGCCTCGACGTGGACCTCGACTGGGACGAGGTGGCCGACGTGGCCGAGCAGTCCTGGCGCCTCACCGCCCCGAAGCGCCTCGTCAACGAGTTCGACGGGGCGTAGCGCTCAGTCCCGGTCGGCGAGGAACGCCAACAACTCGGCGCCGAAGCGCTCGACCTTGGCCGGGCCGATGCCCGAGACGGCCAGCAGCTCGTCGGTGGTGGTCGGGCGTGTGGCGGCCAGCTCTTCCATCGTGGCGTTGGAAAACACCGTGTAGGCGGGCTTGCCGTCCGTGTGTTCGAGACGCCACGCCCGCAGCGCCTCGACCAGTCCGAGGTCGAGGTCGCCGTGGTCGACCGGGGGCGCCTTGGCCCGAGGTGGCGGTGCCGGGGGAGCGGCGGTGGCGGGTCGCTCGTGGCGTCCCAGGATGGCGAGCAGGTCGTTGCCGAAGCGGTCGGCCTTGACCGGCCCGATGCCCGACACGGCCAGCAGCTCCAGGGACGAGCCGGGCCAGCGGTGGAGGAGGTCGGCGAGCGTTGCGTCGTTGAAGATCGCATAGGCGGGGACATCGGCAGCCCGGGCCCTTTCCAGGCG
>CAJXIS010000321.1 GCA_913054115.1 uncultured Acidimicrobiaceae bacterium
CACACCGACCATGGTGTTGGCCGCCGAACCACCCGATGCGGTGATGCCCGACGGCATGGCGGCCTCGAGTTCGTTCGCCCGATCGAGGTCGATCAGCGTCATCGAGTTCCTGACCAACCCGTGGTCATCGACGAAGTCGTGGCCGACCGCGGCGATCACATCGACGATGGCATTGCCGACGCCCACGACATCGATACCCGGCTCGCCCACGTGACCCTCACCCTCCTCAGATCGGCCAGACGGCCTGCTGGCCTGCGGCCGTTCAGTCTGCCGCGTGCGTTCCGACAACGACACGCTCTGGGACAGGTTCCGAACACGCCCCGGACGCGCCGAGGCGCCGGTCCCTTGGAACCGGCGCCAGGGCTATCGCCCGAGGACTCGTCGGGGGATCAGGTCAAGCAACCAGTCCTCTCGCAATGGCGCCACTCAACCGCTCGGTGGCGGTGAGCCCCTCGCGACGCCGATCACGGTCACGCCGTCGTCCGACGGCGATGGCCAGGGCGAAATCGTCCTCGGTGGGGAAGTCCCCTTCACCGAGAACGGGCAACTGCGGCAGGGGGATGTCGTGTCGACGTGCCATGCGCCGTCCACCCCGCTGCTCGGACCTTCGGCCCGTGAACCCCATGGTCTCCCCTTTCCGAACGCCGGCGGACCGGCGGTCATTTCGGGGGGCCGCCCCGCCCCCGAAACCCGGAAGGTTCGGAGCGGTCCCTACTCCGCCTTCGTATTCCACACGCTCCCGGCCGTCCGATGGTTGCGAAACGGTGACGATCTGCGCGCGGTTTACCGCGCGACGACTCCGGGACGCGCGCTCCCGTGTCATCCCGCCACGATCCGCGCGAATCCGTGCGTCTCCCCACCGGTAACCTCCCGCTGCCATGGAGCACACACCCTCCCAGCGGCTGCCACGTCACGCCCTCCCCCGTCGCTATGACCTCGTCCTGCGTCCCGACCTCGACGACCACGCGTTCGCAGGGACCGTGGCCATCCAGATCGACGTCTTCGAACCGATCGACGTGCTGATCCTCCACGCCGCCGAGCTGTCGATCCACACCGCGACCTGGACGGACGCCGGCGGGACCGGGGACTGCATCGTGACCTTCGACGACGACCTCGAACAGGTACGACTCATGCCACCGGGAAGGATCGCTCCCGGCGGCGGTCGGCTGGACCTGGGCTTCACGGGCGAACTCAACGACCGGCTCTGTGGCTTCTACCGGAGCACGCTGGTCGATCCGGACGGAACAGCCCACACCATCGCAACCACACAGTTCCAGGCCACCGACGCCCGGCGCTGCTTCCCGTGCTTCGACGAGCCCGACATGAAGGCCGTGTTCGGGGTGACGCTCGACGTCCCGGGCGGCCTCTTCGCCGCCTCCAACGGCGCCGAGACCTCGCGCACCCCACTCGACGATGGACTGGACCGGGTCCGGTTCACCGACACGATTCCCCTCTCGACCTACCTGGTGGCCTTCGTCGTCGGCCCCCTCGAGGCCACCGATCCGATCGATGTCGACGGGGTCCCGGTCCGCATCGTCCATCCACCGGGCAAGGCACACCTCACGGACTTCGCCCTCGACGTCGCCGCACACTCGCTGCGCTGGCTCGCCGACTGGTACGGGATCCCGGTGCCCGGCGGCAAGGTCGACCTCGTCGCCCTGCCCGACTTCGCCTTCGGCGCCATGGAGAACCTCGGCTGCATCACCTTCCGCGAAGTGCTCCTGCTCGTCGATCCGCAGACCGCGACCCAGCGCGAGATGGAGAGCGTCGCCGCCGTGCTCAGCCACGAACTGGCCCACCTCTGGTTCGGCGACCTCGTCACCATGCGCTGGTGGAACGGCATCTGGCTGAACGAGGCGTTCGCGACATTCATGGAGATGAAGGCGGTCGAGGCCTACCGACCCGACTGGGAGGTCTGGGCCGGCTTCGGAGCCGCCAGGACCAGCGCCCTCGACGTCGACTCGCTGGCCGCAACGCGCCCGATCGAATACCCGGTCGTGACCCCGGAGGACGCCGAGGGCATGTTCGATGTCCTCACCTACGAAAAGGGGGCGGCCGTCGTCCGGATGCTGGAGCAGTTCCTCGGCGAGGATGTCTTCCGGGACGGGGTCCGCCGCTATCTCGCCGAGCACCTCCACGGGAACACCGACAACGAAGACCTCTGGGACGCACTCGAGGCGGCCTCGGGACAGCCGGTGCGGGACCTCATGCACGCATGGATCTTCCGGGGCGGGCACCCCCTGGTCGAGGTCGTCGACGACGACGGTCCGTTGCGACTCGTCCAGTCGCCGTTCCGGTACGACGGCGAGGACGACGGCACCCGCTGGTCGATCCCCGTGCGGCTCCGCACCGCCACCGGCGAGCACCGGATGCTGCTCGACCCGTCCGCCACCACAACGGTCGTCGATGCGGTGGCCGACATCGCCGAGGTGCGCTCCCTCAACGCCGACGCCTCGGGGTTCTACCGCACGACACTCCTACCGGGCCACGGGGCGCCGGCGACCGAACGGGCCGCCGGCGTCGCCGACCGCTGGGCACTGGTGCTGGCAGGCCGGATGGGCGACGACTCGTTCCTCGACCTGGCCGAGTCGTCGGCCGACGACCCCGACCTCGGGGTCTGGCAGGCGATCCTCGGCGGCCTCACGACCCTCGACGCGCTCGCCCCCGGCCGCTTCGACGAACGGGTGGCGGCCATCCTCGGCCCGCCCATCGACCGGCTGGGCTGGGTACCCGCCCCGGACGACGACGACCGCACGCGACAACTCCGGGGCCTCGTCCTCGCCGCCGCCGGAACCATCGGCTCCGACGGGGCTGTCGTTGCCATGG
>CAJXIS010000322.1 GCA_913054115.1 uncultured Acidimicrobiaceae bacterium
ACGGCATACGAGATGATCTGGTGACTGGAGTTAAGACGTGTGCTCTTCCGATCTCCTCGTTGTCCTGCGCCAGGATCCGGGCAACGGGATGGCCGATCTGGCCGGTCAGGCCGGTGACGAGGATCTTGCGGTCGCTGGGCACGTCCGGAGAGTAGGGGTGCGGGTCAGAGGGCGAAGCGTCCGGCGGTAGGTTTCAACCCGTCCGCCGTCCAGACGGGCGACCACAAACCGACAGGGGAGAACCGCAATGCCGGCGATGCAGCACAAGGGAAAGATCCTCGACCGGACGCTTCCCGCCATGGACGACTTCGACGCCAACGTGTTCCTCGACGACTTCGCGGTCTCGGAGGACCCCGACAAGGCCATCACGGCCGGGCTGTTCCGCATCGAGGCCGGCGAGTCGATGACCTACACGTACACGTACCACGAGATCAAGCTCATCGTGGACGGCGAGGTCCACATCACGGACTGCACAGGAGAGACCGTCGTCGGCACGAAGGGCGACCTCTTCTACTTCCCGGACGATTGTGAGGTCACCTTCTGGACGCCCACCTTCGGTGTGGGCTACTTCGTCGGGCAGCGCGGTGAGGGCGAGGCCTGATCCCGCCTCAGTCCGCACCGACCCTGAAGTCCGTCTGAACCGAGGGAAGACCTGCTGATGTCCGAAACGCGTGCTGCCTGGGCCGAGTTGCTAGCCGTGCTGACTGAGGCCGGCGAGCGCTTTGCCGGCGAGGAGTGGATGGTGTCCGACGACCGTGACGTCGCCGAGGCCCACCGCGCCATCGCCCACATCCTCCAGTCGGGCCTGGTGAGCCACGCCGAGTTCGATCCGGAACGCCCGGTGTGGCGCCGTATTGTGACCCCCACCCGCAAGTTCAGCGGCGACAACGGCGACTGCGTCTACTTCGAGGCCCCCATCCGGGGCGACCGGACCTACCGGATCACCGGCAACCTGGCCGGAGCGGTGTACACGGCGTTCACCGTCGAGACCGGGGGCGTCGACGGTTCCTCCACGGATCGCACCGACGGGGTGCTCAACGACACCCAGATCGACGTGGCCGACGACGGTTCCTACGAGATCTTGCTCGGGGGTGGGCCCCGGGACCGGAACTGGTTGGGGTTGTCGGCCGATGCCGGTCGCGTCATCACCCGTCACTACTTCGAGTGGGCGTCGTCGATCGCTGCCGCCGAGGCCCATGTGCCGCTGACCATCGTGAACCTCGATCCGCCCGATGGGCCGCCGCCGCCGTGGGACGACGCCCGGGTGGCTGCGTCCATCGGACGGGTCATCACTCACGTGCGCAGCAAGACCATCGACGGGCCGCACCCGACCCTTCGGTCCGCTCCGCCCGACTGGGTGGGACGGACCCCCAATGAGTTCCCGGTGCCCCAGGCGCCGGGCGACTTCGCCCTCTCGGCTGCCGACGCCCACTATTCGCTGGGCCGATGGCAACTCGGGTCGGATGAGGCACTGGTCGTCACCGGCCGGTGGCCGGAGTGCCGGTTCGCCAGCGTGTGCGCCTGGAACCGGTTCCAACAGACCCTCGACTACATGAACCGGCCGGTCAGCCGCAACCGGGCCAACACGACCCTCGAGGTCGACGGCTCCTTCCGCATGGTCGTGGCCCACGCCGATCCCGGTGTTTCCAACTGGATCGACACCGAGGGTCGGCCGTCGGGCACCCTGTTCTTCCGCTTCTTCCTCCCCGAGGGCGACGTGGAGCCGCTGGGCACCGAGGTCGTCCCGTTCGCCGAGATCGGAGCCTGACATGGACCGAGCCGACATCGCTGCCATGCACGACCTGACCGGTCGGGTCGCCATCGTGACCGGCGGCAGCCGGGGCATCGGCCGGGCCGTGGCCGAGGCCTTCGCAGCCCAGGGTGCCCGGGTGGTCGTCGCCAGCCGCAAGGCCGACGCCTGCGACGACGTGGTCGCCGCCATCAGCGCCGCCGGCGGCGAGGCGCTGGCGGTTCCCGCCCACCTGGGTGATCCCGGTGACATCGAGCGGTTGGCCGCTGCCACGGTCGAGGCGTTCGGCGGCGTCGACATCGTCGTCAACAACGCCGCCAACGCACTGGCCGAGCCGCTGGGCGGCATCACGGTCGCCGGCTTCGAGAAGTCGTTCGCCGTGAACGTGCTCGGGCCGGTTCTCCTGATCCAGGCCTGCCTGCCACACCTCGAGGCCTCAGAGCACGCCGCCATCGTCAACGTGATCTCTGCGGGCGCGTTCGCTCCCGCCCCGGGGGTGTCGCTCTACGCCGCCGGCAAGTCAGCGCTGCTCAGCTTCACCCGCTCGATGGCCGCCGAATGGGCCGATCGAGGCATACGCGTCAACGCACTGGCCCCGGGGCCGGTCGACACGGACATGGTCCGCAGCACCGGCGAGGCAGCGATGTCCGGTATGGCGAGGTCGACGCACATGGGCCGGCTGGCCTCGACCGACGAGATGGTCGGTGCGGTGCTCTACATGGCCTCCGACGCCTCCAGCTTCATGACCGGCCAGTGCATGACGGTCGACGGGGGGCTCGTCCCCGCCCGCTGAGACGGGCTCGCCGGGATCAGTGCGGGCCGAGAACGTGTTCGCCCGTGTCGGGGTGCCGGTACCAGCCGCCGGCTGCCGCCGTGCCGCCGTCGACGTGGATGGTCTCGCCGGTGATGTAGGCGGCAAGGTCGGAGGCGAGGAAGGCGACCACGCCGGCCACCTCGGCGACGGTTCCTGGTCGGCCCAGGGGGACGAGGTCGGCCCAGCGCCGCAGGGCGTCGTCGCCCGCCCGTTCGAGAATGCCCTCTGTGGTGGTGATGTCGGGG
>CAJXIS010000323.1 GCA_913054115.1 uncultured Acidimicrobiaceae bacterium
GATCTGGCGCAGCGGGCGCACGTCGACCCCTTTGGCATGCAGGTCGACCATGAACATCGAGAGGCCCCGGCTCCCGACCGAGTCGGGGTCGGTCCTCGCCAGGCAGAGGCCCCAGTCGGCGAACTGGGCATACGACGTCCAGACCTTCTGGCCGGTGAGCACCCAGCCGTCGTCGGTCGCCACGGCCCGGGTGGCGATGGCGGCCAGGTCGCTGCCGGCCCCGGGCTCGCTGAACAGCTGGCAGCAGAGGTGGTCGGCGGGGAGGATCCCCGGCAACCAGCGTCGCTGCTGTTCAGGTGTCCCGTGCGCCAGCAGGGTCGGCCCCACCAGGTTCACGCCGATGCGCCCCACCAGTTCAGGCGCCCGTGCACGCGCCAGTTCCTCCTGGGCCAGGTAGCTGTGCATCGGACCGGCGCCCCGGCCACCGAACGCCACGGGCCATGTGACCCCGACCAGGCCGGCCCCGGCCAGTTGCCGCTGCCAGCCGCGCAGGAACACGACCTCTTCGGCGAGGTCGTCGAACAGGGGTGGCAGGCCGGTGCCGTAGTCCCACGGCAGGTTGTCCCGCAGCCAGTTCCGGCACCCGTCGCGAAACGCTGCCTCCTCGACCGTGAGCGAGAGGTCCATCGACCGAGTCTTGCACCGACTCCGGCGGTCAGGAGCTGTCGGGAGGCCGTCGCTACAGTGCCACCCGATGGACTTCGACCTCTCGAACGACCAGGTCGCCCTTCAGGACGCCGCCCGCAACCTGCTCGACGACCGGTGCGACACCAGCCGGGTGCGCGCGGCCATGGACGACGACGGCTTCGACCGGGGACTCTGGGAGGCCATGGTCGGTCAGGGATGGCCGGGCATCCTCGTCGGTGCGAACGACGGGGGCCTCGGGCTCGGGGTCGTCGAGGCAGCGGTGCTCCTGGAGCAGACGGGCGGCCACCTCGCACCGGTGCCCTTCCTCCAGCAGCTCCTCGCCACCGTCGCTCTGGCCGGCACGCCGCACCTCCCCGGACTCGTCGGGGGGTCCCGCCTGGGGACCGCCGCCCGGCGGGCGCTCACCGGCAACGGGGACGGCACCGTGAGCGGCCGCCCGGAACCCGTCCTGTACGGCCACGTCGCCGATGTCCTCGTCGTCCCCGCCGCCAGGGAAGGCGCCGAAGCGGAGCTCGTCGTCGTCGACCTCAGGGGCATGGACCGCAGGGCGGAGCCCGCCATGGACCTGACGCGGCGGCTCGCATGGATCGACCTCGACCACGCACCGGCGACCACGATCGGTGGGCCCGACGAGGTGGCCCGGCTCCTCGACCTCGGTGCCCTCTTCCACGCCGCCGAGCTCCTGGGTGGCGCCGCCGCCGTGCTCGAACTCACGGTCGCCTACGCACAGGACCGCGCACAGTTCGGTCGGCCGATCGGATCGTTTCAGGCGGTCAAGCACCGCTGCGCCGACATGCTCGTCGACGTCGAGGGCATGCGCTCCGCCGTCTACCACGCCGCATGGACACTCGGGGCCGACGACCCCGACGCCCCCATGGCGGCGGCCACCGCCAAGGTGTGGTGCAGCGACGCCGGCCTGCGGGTCGCCGAGTCGGCCCTGCAGGTCCACGGCGGGATCGGTTTCACCTGGGAGGCCGACGTGCACCTGTACCTCAAGCGGGCACAGCTCGACGGCACCGCCTTCGGGAACTCCGGGCACCATCGCACCCGGCTGGCGGCGATGGCCCGCGGGCGCCTGGCGGCCGGGGAACCGCTGCTGTAGGGCTCAGTCCCCGGCGGACCGGTCGACTGGTCGGTCGCCGACGAAGACGATCTCCCGTTCGAAGATGCGCCACTCCCCGTCGTCGCCGCAGACCATGACGTCGTGGTAGCGGCCGGCCGACTGCACGGTCAGGTCACGGCCGACGAAGGCGTAGTCGGTCGTCACCGTGGCACGGTCGCCGTCCACCTCGACGAGGGGTTCGCTGATGAGGTGCCGCCCCCGCGTCTCTTCGGTCTGTGCCGGTTCGATGAAGCCCCGCAGTGCGTCGCGTCCGACGAGGTGCCGACCCATCACCCGGAACTCGCAGTCCTCGGTGAACAGCGCCGTCCAGTCGTCGAACCGTCCGTCGTCGAGGAACTGGCAGTACCTGGCGAGCGTGGCCCGGATCGCATCGTGGGGGGCATCGTGGGGCATGGGCGCCGACCGTAGCGGTTGGCCCGACGACCGGGGTCGCCCGCCGGGCCTGTGCTACACCTCCGGTGTGGACCTCTCCCTGTCGCCCGAGGAGGAGGCGTTCGCCGACGAGGCGCGTGCCTGGCTGGCGGCCAACGTGCCCGGTCGATCCGACTTCGATTCCCTCGACGAGAGCGTGGCGTGGGGCCGCGCCTGGCAACGGCGCCTGGCGGCCGACCGGTGGGTCGGGATCTCGTGGCCGACGGCCTACGGGGGACGCGACGCCACTCCGGTCCAGGTGGCGTTGTTCAATGCCGAGTACGCGCGGGCGGGCGCCCCACAACCGGTGAACCGGGTGGGGATCAACCTGGCCGGCCCGACCCTGCTGGCGCACGGCACCGAGGAGCAGCGGGCCAGGTGGCTGCCGGCGATCCTCGACGCCAGCGAGATCTGGTGCCAACTGTTCAGCGAGCCCGACGCAGGGTCCGATCTGGCAGCACTGCGCACCGTCGCCGAACGGGTCGACGGCGGTTGGGCCGTGACCGGGCAGAAGGTCTGGACCTCGTATGCCACGGTGGCCCGCTGGGGCGTCGCACTCGTGCGGACCGACCCCGGGGCACCCCGGCACCGGGGCCTCTCCTATCTGGTCGACCT
>CAJXIS010000324.1 GCA_913054115.1 uncultured Acidimicrobiaceae bacterium
ACCTGATCCGCATCCAGCAACTGCTCGGCATCGGCGGCAACGTGTTGGCCGGTGCCGACCCGCTGGCGCCCTGGGCGCTGCTGGCCGGCTGCCCCGGATGGATCTGGGGGGCCGCCAACGTCATGCCCCACGAGTGCGTTGCGCTCTACGACCTGATCACCGCCGGCCGCCACGCCGAGGCGCTCGACCTGTGGGCCCGGATGCTGCCGGCCAACCTGTTCTTCTGGGACAACGGGGTCGAGGCCGAGTACAACTCGGCGGTCAAGACCGCCACCAACATGGTCGGCCGACCCGTGGGGCCCTGCCGACGTCCGGTGATGCCGATGACCCGGCAGGGGCGGGTGGCCCTCCAGGCCGTCCTGTCGACGCTGCCGACCAACAGGGTCGATCGTGAACGGCTCGTGTACCGGGAGTGGGACGACGAACGTGACTGGCTGGTCCGGATGACGGATCGGGCCGGTGTAGGAAGGAGCCACCGATGACCAACAGGAGCCACCGATGACCATCGCACTCGCCGACGCGGCCGCCCTGGCCGAATCCGTCGCCCCGCCGACCCGTGCCCTCATCGGCGGCCGCAGCGTCGAGGCTGCCAGTGGCAGGACCTTCACGTCGCTCAACCCGGCCACCGGGCAGGCGTTCGCCGAGGTCGCCGAGTGCGAGGCAGAGGACGTCGACCGTGCCGTGAAGGCCGCCCGCAGGGCCTTCGAGGACGGCCCGTGGGGACGCCTCTCCCCGGCGGATCGCAAGCTGTTGCTGCTCCGGTTCGCCTCGCTGGTCGAGGCCCACACCGACGAGTTGGCCGTCATGGAGTCGCTCGAGGCCGGCAAGCCCATCAGCGACTGCGCCGACATCGACGTCCCCGACCTGGTGATGACGATGCGCTGGCATGCCGAGGCCTGCGACAAGCTCTACGACCAGCTCTCACCGTCCGGCCGCGGCTTCGTCGGCATGGTGGTGCGCGAGCCGATCGGCGTGGTCGGCGCCGTCCTGCCGTGGAACTACCCGCTGATGATGGCCGGCTGGAAGATCGGACCGATCCTCGCCGCCGGCAACACCTGCGTCATCAAGCCAGCCGAACAGACCTCGACCACCACGATCCGGATCGCGGAGCTGGCCATCGAGGCAGGCATCCCCGACGGGGTGCTCAACGTGGTGCCGGGCTTCGGCGAGACCGCCGGTGCGGCCATCGGCCTGCACCCCGACATCGACTGCGTGGGGTTCACCGGCTCGACCGAGGTGGGGCGCCTGTTCCTCGAGTACTCGGCCCACTCGAACCTCAAGGAGGTGCTGCTCGAGTGCGGCGGCAAGAGCCCCGTGATCGTGATGGCCGACGCCGACGACCTCGACCAGGCGGCCACGGGCATCTGCGAGGGCATCTTCTGGAACGCCGGCCAGAACTGCTCCGCCAACTCCCGGCTCATCGTGCACCGGTCGGTCGAGGAAGAGCTGCTGGAGCGCATCGCCGAGCGCAGCGGCGACTGGGTGGTCGGCGACCCGCTGGTCCCCGAGACCAAGGTCGGCTCCATGATCGAGGAGGCCCACATGCACAAGGTCCTGGGCCACATCTCCGACGCCCGCGAGTCGGGCTCGTCGTGCCTGTTCGGCGGCAACCGGGTGCGCCAGGAGAGCGGCGGCTGGTTCGTCGAGCCGACCGTCTTCACCGGCGTCGACCCCGACAGCCGACTGGCCCGCGAGGAGGTGTTCGGACCCGTCCTGGCCGTGACCTCGTTCGACACGCCGGAGGAGGCGATCCGCATCGCCAACGACACCGACTACGGCCTTGCCGCCACGATCCACACCACCGACCTGCGGACCGCCCACCTGGCGGCACGTGCCCTGCGGGCCGGCACCGTCGCCGTGAACTGCTACGGCGAGGGCGACATCACGACACCGTTCGGCGGCTTCAAGCAGTCGGGGTTCGGTGGCCGCGACAAGTCCATCGCCGCCCACGAGCAGTACACCGAGCTCAAGACCATCTGGATGGACCTCTCGTAGGGCATGGCAGCGGTCACCCTCCTCCCCCGGTACGACCGCGACAACGGCTGGTACGAGACCCTCCCGGAACGACCACCGACGGCCCCCCTGTCGGGCCGGGTCGATGCCGACGTGGTCGTGGTCGGCGCCGGCTTCACGGGCCTTGCCGCCGCCCGCCGACTCGGCGAGCTGAGGCCCGACGCCTCGATCGTCCTGCTCGAGGCCGGGCTGGTCGGCAACAGCGCCGCCGGCCGCTCGTCGGGCTTCGCCATCGACCATGCCCACAACCTGCGGGCCAAGGGCTTCGGCGACACGGCGGAACACGAGCTGCGCCAGATCGGCCTCAACCGGGCAGGGCAGGCGTACCTCGGGTCGGCGGTGGAGGCACACGGCATCGACTGCGGCTGGGCATGGGCCGGCAAGACGCACGCCGCATGCACCGCCAAGGGCGTCCGCCACCTCGAGCACTTCGCCGAATCCCTCGACCGGATCGACGAGCCGTACGAGGTCTTCGACGGGGCGGCCACGGTCGAGCGGTTGGGCATCGACTTCTACCGGCGCTCCCTTCACACCCCGGGCACCGTCCAGATGCAGCCGGCGGCGCTGGTCCGCGGGCTCGCCGACAACCTCCCTGACAACGTCACCCTCCACGAGCAGTCACCGGTGACGGGCATCGACGTCGGGCCACCACACGAACTCCACACCGACGGCGGCACGGTCCGCACCCCGGAGCTGGTGCTCGCCAACAACGGCTTCGCCGAAGGGTTCGGCATCGCCAGGGGCCGCCTCATCCCGGTCAT
>CAJXIS010000325.1 GCA_913054115.1 uncultured Acidimicrobiaceae bacterium
CGGTGACCGGGTCGGGCTCGGTCGTCGCCCTCGATGCGGCCAGCGGAGCCCGACTGACCGAGGTGGCGACCGACTGGCGTCCGACCGGGGTCGTGGTGTCGCCGGACGGCAGGCGGCTCTTCGTTGCCTCTTCAGGCGATGGTCTCGTCACGTCCTACGGGCTTCCCGACCTGGCGTTCCACGGCGCGGTCGAGGTCGGTCCCGATCCCCACGGCCTGGCGGTGACCGCCGACGGGGCGACCCTGTACGTGACCCACCTGCGCTCCGGGGACCTCACCGTGATCGACGTCGCCGGAGGGACCGTCGAGGCGGTGGTCGGCACCGGCCAGGAGAACAACGCCTCCCGCCAGGTCGTGCTGCACCCCGACGGGGACCGCGCCTATCTGCCGCTGAGCCGTTCACGGGTGGAGAGCGGCCGCCCCACGTTCGAGAACACCGTGATGCCGCGGGTCGTGGCGGTCGACCTCGAAGCCAGACGACCGGTGTTCCGGGAACTCCTGGGCCTCGACACGATCGACCGGCCGGTCGGCCTGCCCTCGGCGGCGGCGTTCTCGCCCGACGGTCGCCTCCTCTACGTGGTGAACTCCGCCAGCGACGACCTCTCGGTGGTCGACCTCGAGGCGGGCATCGGTGTCGGGCACCTCGATGTCGGATCGAATCCTCGTGGGATCGTCGTGTCGGTCGACGGCAGCACCGCCTGGGTGCACAACGCCCTCTCCGACGACGTGTCGGTGGTCGACCTGGCCGGCCTGGAGGAGACCGCCCGCATCACCGTGACCGACAACCCCCTGCCGGACGACGTGCTGGCCGGCAAGGTCCTGTTCCACTCCTCGGCTCGCCCCGAGATGGCCAGGGACGGCTGGATCAGCTGCGCCAGCTGCCACCTCGACGGAGGGCACGATGGCCGGACCTGGGTGCTCGCCGACGGTCCGAGGAACACGACCCCGATCCGCGGGCTCGGGTCGACCTTCCCGTTCCACTGGTCGGGGGACCGGGTCGACGTGTTCGACTTCCAGACCACGATCCGGGAGGTCCAGTTCGGCACGGGCCTCTCCGAAGAGGAGAACGCTCTCCTGGCTGCCTTTCTCATCCACGGGGAGGTGCCGTCCAGCCCCTATCCGGTCGACGAGGCGGCGACTCGGGGGGAGCAGGTGTTCGGCGAATCCGGCTGTGCGACCTGCCATGCGGGCGGAGCGTTCACCGACGGTCGGACGCACGATGTCGGGACCGGCGGCGCCCCTGGCGAGCTGCGGGGCCCCGAGTTCGACACCCCGACCCTGCTGGGCCTCTACGACACGGCGCCGTACCTGCACGACGGCAGCGCCCTGACGCTTGCCGCCGTGTTCACCGTGGGGGAGGGGTCCCACGCCATCGCAGAAGGGGTGATCGACGAAGGGGCCATCGACGACCTGGTCGCCTACCTGCGGACCCTGCCACAGGGCTGATCCTGCCGATCAGGCGGTGAAGACGGCCACCGGGTCACCCCAGAGCGAGACATCGGGGGTGATGCCGAGCCCTGGTCCGGGCGGCAGGTCGATCCAGCCACCGTCGATCCGGATGCCGTGCTCGTCGTCGTAGTGGCCGTCCACGTAGGGCTGGGCGATCCAGGTGCCCTCGAAGTTGTCGGGCTCGACGGTGGCTCCGACGTGGAGGCTGGCGGCGGCGGCGATGTCGCCTCCCCAGGTGTCGTCGACCGTATGCGGGCGCCGGTGCGCGGCACACACGTCCCGGACGGCACGCATGGCGCTGATGCCCCCGACGCGGCTGACCTTCATGCCGAACCCGTCGGCGACGCCGGTGCCGATGGCGGTCACGACCGTGGCGAGGTCGGTGGCCGACTCGTCGAGGTAGAGGGGATGGGCGATCCTGCCGACGAGAGCGGCGTTCTCGGCGTACGACTCGCAGGGCTGTTCGAGCACGATCGGCAGGTCCCGACATGCCTGCGACACCTGGATGGCGTCGCGGGTGCGCCAGCGCTTGTTGGCATCGGCGGCAAGGCGCACCCCCGGCCTGAGTGTGCCGGATACCGCCCGTATGGCCTCGATGTCGTCCTCGACGGGCCGGCCGCCGACCTTTATCTGGAGTCGGGGAAAGCCCTCGGCCTGCCGCCGCTCGGCATCCTCGGCGCAATCGGCGGCAGAGGCGATGAGGATCCCGTGGTACGAGGGGACTCGCTCCCGCACGGCTCCTCCCAGCAGGTCGCAGACCCGCATTCCGAGGACCTTGCCGGTTGCGTCCCAGCAGGCGACGTCGATGGCGGCCTTGGCGTACCGGTGGCCCATGAGGTGGGCATCCATCGTGGCGTTGACCCGACCGATATGCGTCGGGTCGAGGCCGAGCAGGTGGGGTGCCAACTCGGTGAGTGCCGCCCGTGCGCCGAGGGCGTGCTGCGGCTGGTAGGTGCTGCCCAGCGGGCAGGTCTCACCGAAGCCGACGGTGCCGTCATCGCAGACCAGCATGACGATGGTCGTGTCGAGGTGCCAGACATCCTGGCCCGCCATCCGGTACGGAGCGTCCCGGACCGGCAGGTCGTGCTGGAAGACGTGGATCTCGACGATCTTCACCGGTGGCCCCTCCGCGCTCGTGCAGCGGGGCGGAACCTAGCCGGGGTTCGCCGTGGCGGGGTCAGGCGGTGCCGCTCTGGAGGTGGGCCCGGCGTGCCTTGCGGTTGGGGCCGCCGTTGCCGCCATGGGAACGCGTCCGCGGCTTGCCGGCGGGGTTGCCCGAGCGGTTCGAGGAGCCGCCACCGTCGTCGCGGGAGC
>CAJXIS010000326.1 GCA_913054115.1 uncultured Acidimicrobiaceae bacterium
GACCACCGAGATCTACACTCTTTCCCTACACGACGCTCTTCCGATCTGGACCTCGTTGGTGACTCCCTTGATCGTGAGGGTGCCAGCCGCCATCACGACGATCTCGGCGCCCTCGACCGGAAGGTCACCGAAGTCGAGGGGTCCGGCCAGCGTGAAGGTCGCCTCCGGGTGGCTGCCGGTGTCGAGGGCCTGTTTGACCTTGCCGTCCCGTCCGGCGCGGTCGGTGCGGATCTTGCTCAGGTCGGCGACGATCTCGGCGGCGACCAGCGTGCTGCCCTCGAGTTCGAACGTGCCGGACACGACCGGGGTGCGACCCACGGCCGTGGCGCTGCCGATGCCCCGACCGAGTTCCTCGTTGACGCGGAAGCCGATGAAGGTGCTGGTGAAGTCGGCAAACGAGCCGATCGACGTGTCAACCGTCCAGGTGCCGGAGAGTCCGACCGCCGGTGCCTCGGTCGTGGTTGTGGCCTCGGTCGTCGTGGTGGCCTCGGTCGTCGTGGTGGGCGCCTCGGTCGTCGTGGTGGGCGTGGCCTCGGTCGTCGTTGTGGGCGCCTCGGTCGTGGTGGTGGGCGCCTCGGTCGTCGTGGTCTGGGCGGCGGCGGCCACCTTGGCGGCACTGCCGAGGTCCGGTGGCGGCGGAGCGGTGTCGCGCAGCACGAAGAACCAGACGGCGACTGCGAGCACCACGACGCCACCGACGATCGCCATCACCACATTGCGTCGCATCAAAACCTCCCTGCCACCGACACCTGGTCTGTTGCCGTCCCCCATGGTATGCGCTACCGACCGGCCGATACGGCTCGGGCAGGGGCCGCCACCTAGGGTCCGGACCATGGAATCGGGCGGATTCAGGCCATGAAGTTCGGCATCTTCTACGAGCACCAGATTCCCCGGCCGTGGGAAGAGGGCGACGAGCACCGACTGCTCAAGGACGCCCTCGACCAGATCGAATTGGCCGACCAACTGGGCTTCGACCACGTCTGGGAGGTCGAGCACCACTTCCTCGAGGAGTACAGCCACAGTTCGGCACCCGAGGTGTTCCTCGCTGCCGCCAGCCAGCGCACCACCAACATCCGCCTGGGCCACGGCATCGTCCTGCTCCCCGGCGCCTACAACCACACCGCCCGGGTCGTCGAGCGCATCAACACGCTCGACCTGCTCTCCGACGGCCGGGTCGACTTCGGCACCGGCGAATCGTCGTCGAGGGCCGAGCTGGAGGGCTTCGGCGTCGACCGGGCATCCAAGCGGGCACAGTGGCTCGACCACATCGAGGCCGCCAGCAGGATGATGGTCGAGGAGCCGTTCGCCGGCTGGGACAGCGAGTTCCTCCAGATGCCGACCCGCAACGTGGTCCCCAAGCCGTACCAGAAGCCGCACCCGCCCCTGTGGGTGGCCTGCAGCCAGCGCGAGACGATCCACCTGGCGGCGACCAAGGGCGTGGGGGCGCTCACCTTCGCCTTCGTCGAGCCCGACGAGGCCAGGTTCTGGGTCGACGACTACTACTCGACCATCGCCTCCGACGAGTGCGTGCCCGCCGGCTTCGCCGTCAACGCCAACATGGCAAGCGTCCTGCCCCTGATGTGCCACGAGGACGAGGCCACCGCCATCGACCGGGGCATCGACGGCGTCCACTTCTTCGGCTACTCGTTGGGCCACTACTACGTCTACGGACAGCACCAGCCCGGCGTCACCGACGTATGGGCCGAGTTCGAGAAGAACCGCAGCGCCTACGGCTTCGACCGTGCGACCGCCGCCCAGAAGAACGTCGAACTCCGCGCCCAGCTCGAGGGCGACGAAGGCGTGCTGTCATTGCGCGGGGCGATCGGCACCCCCGACCAGATCCGGCCGCTGCTGCGCCAGTACGAGGAGGCAGGCATCGACCAGGTCATCTTCATCAGCCAGGCCGGCCGCAACCGCCACGAGGACATCTGCGAGTCGATGGAGCTGTTCGCCAGAGAGGTCATGCCGGAGTTCAAAGAACGCGACCCCGGCCTCGTCGCCGCCAAGGAGAAGCGGTTGGCGCCGGCCGTCGAGGCCGCCCTCGCCCGCCGAGAAGGCCCCCGCAAGGCGGACCCCGACTATCTCATCGCCCCGGCGATGCTGCCCTGACGTCCCCGTTCCCGTCTGGAAGACTTGCCCCATGCTGAAACTGCGTCTCGTCGTTCTGGGTGTCGGAGCGTTCCTGCTGGCCTCCTGTGCGTCCAGTTCCCTGACCCGGGAGCTGACCACCCCGACCACCACCACGCTCCCCCCGGCGACCACGACGCTCCCCCCGACCACCACGACCACCACGACCACCACGACCACCACCACCACCACGCTCCCTCCCACCACCACGATCGACATCCATGCGGTGGAGACGGCCGAGCAGCTCCAGGCCTACGTCGCCCAGGCCGCTGGGTTCAAGCAGGCCGACGCTGCATGGAGGCTCCCCGACGACCTGGATCCGCAGGCCGGCGGCGCCCCCGGCTACACCCGCTATGTCTTCCGGGAGACCTCCGACGGTGTCGTCCTGACCCAGGTCGAGGGACCGATCGGCGACCAGGTCCGCTGTCAGGACACGGAACTCCCGTGCTCCTACCTCGAACTCAAGGCCCTGCACGAGAGTGGCGACCCGATTCCCGAGGAGCTCGCCATCACCCCCGGGGAACTGGGCGCCCTCGTGGCCGAACTCGACGAGTTGAACGCCTACATGGAGCGGCACCGCGACATCAACACGACCTGCGCCGAAGGGTTCA
>CAJXIS010000327.1 GCA_913054115.1 uncultured Acidimicrobiaceae bacterium
TCGCCTCATGGGCGAGACGCGCAGGGTCCAGGCCGGTGTCGTCATCGACGCCGACCTGGCCGTGGACATCGGCCACGGGAAGGTGCTCGACCGCGAACGCCTGGGTGTCGAGGGCGGGGGACCGTGGGCCGTCCACAGCGCCGACGGTGTACTGCTGGCCGTCTACGAGTCGTTCGGGGACCGGACCAAGCCGTCGGTCGTCCTCTCCGGCTGAGCAGCGGAGGGCGGGTGGGCGACCCGCACCGGCGCGTAGGTATCGTGGGCGTGGTGGAGATCCACCGAACGCCAACCCCCGACGATTCGACGTCGCCTGGCTCGGTGGTCACCATCGGGGCCTACGACGGCGTGCACCGGGGCCATCGCCAGGTCATCGCCGAGGTGTGCCGCATCGCCGGAGAACGTGGTCTGCGATCGGCGGTCGTCACGTTCGACCGCCACCCTGCGTCGGTGGTGCGACCCGGGTCGGCGCCCCTGCTCCTGACCGACCTCGACCAGAAGCTCGAGCAGTTGTCGACCACCGGCATCGACATCACGGTCGTGGTCCCGTTCGACGAGGCACGGGCACTGGAGTCCGCCCAGGACTTCGTCACCGGCGTCCTGGTCGGGTGTCTCGGTGTCAGGGTCGTCGTCGTCGGCGAGGACTTCCACTTCGGCCACCAGAGGCTCGGCAACGTCGCACTGCTGCGGTCGATGGGGAAGGAACACGGGTTCGAAGTGCTCGGCCTCGAACTCGTGGGGCTCGACGGCATGCCTGCCCGTGACCACGAGCAGGTTTCGTCCACGTTCATCCGACGGGCCCTCGCCCGAGGCGACCTGAAGCGGGCGAACGCCATGCTGGGCCGACCGTACGAGGTGCGGGGAGAGGTCGATCGGGGCGACCGCCGTGGTCGGGAGCTCGGCTTCCCGACGGCCAACGTCCGGGTCGACCGGTCGACCCTGCTGCCCGAGGACGGCGTGTACGCCGGTTGGTTCCAACGCGAGGACGGCTCGGTCCATGCCTCAGCGATCTCTCTCGGTACGCGTCCGCATTTCTTCGACGACGGTGACCTGCTGCTCGAGGCACACCTGCTGGACTTCGAGGGCGATCTCTATGGGGAGTCGGTGCGGGTGACGTTCGCGGAGCTGCTCCGACCGCAACAGGTGTTCGCCGGACTCGACGACCTCGTGGCACAGCTCCACCGGGACGTCGACGCCGCACGCGCGATCCTTGCCTGACCCATGGACCTCCTCGACGTCGTCCTCCTGCTGGTCGGGGGACTGGTCGCCGGCACGGTCAACACCATGGCCGGGGGTGGATCGCTGCTGACCGTGCCGCTGCTCGTGCTGGCCGGCGTGCCGGGGAACGTGGCGAACGGCTCGAACCGGGTGGGCATCCTCGCATCGACCGTCACCGCTGCGGCGTCGTTTCGTGGGCTGGGCGTGTCGGGGGTGTCGCGGATGGTGCCGGTCCTGGTGCCGGTCGTCGCCGGTTCCCTGACCGGATCGGTGCTCGTCGCCCGCCTGGCGGACGAGACCTTCGAGCGGGTGTTCGGCATCCTGATGGTTCCGTTGCTGCTGATCGCCCTGCGGCCGCCGAAGGTGCCGCTGGCATCGGAGGGTCCTGCGGCCTGGCCGGTGCCGGTCACGGCCGTCGTCTTCTTCTTCGTGGGGTGCTACGGGGGCGCCTTCCAGGCGGGGATCGGCCTGCTGCTCGTGCTGGCGCTGTCCCGGTCAGGGCTCGACCTGGTGGTGGCGAACAGCATCAAGGTCCTGGTGATCCTCGTCGTCACGCTGGCTGCGCTGCCGGTGTTCATCGTGGGTGGTCGGGTCGACTGGGGGCCGGCGCTCGTCCTCGCACTCGGGTTCGCCGTCGGTGGTGCCCTCGGCGCCCATCTCACGGTTGGTGGCGGCGAGCGGGTGGTGCGACCGGTTCTCGTCGTGGCCGTCCTCGGACTCGCCGGACGCCTACTCGGCCTCTGGTAGGGCGGACAGGTAGTCCTCCGGCGCCCACCGGTAGGATTGCCGGGTCGGACTTCCCGTCCGACACCGACAACAGAGTCCTCGGGGTTGGGTGAAAGTCCCGACCGGCGGTGAGCCTCCGCCCCCTTTCCGGAACCCGGAATCGGGAGGTGGCACAGCCCGCGAACCCCTGTCCTTTCCTTCGGGTCGGGTCGGGGGCCGATCAGGTGGGAATCCTGGGCCGACGGTCACAGTCCGGATGGGAGAGGGCACAGGAAGCGAAGCGACGACGCCTCGGCCTCCGCGGCCGGGATGTCCGGCCGTCCCTTCCCGCCACTCCTGCCGTGTCGCCCCGGGGCACGACCATTCGAGGAAGCAGCACATGTTCACCGGGATCGTCGAGGAGACGGGTGTCGTCCGTTCGGCAGCCGACAACGGCGACGGCCGACGCCTCGTCGTGGGAGCCGATGTCGTGCTCGACGACGTGACCCTGGGTGCGTCCATCGCCGTCGACGGCTGCTGCCTCACGGTCACCGGGTTCGGGGCCGACGACCGGGGGTCCTGGTTCGCCGCCGATGCCGTGCCCGAGACGCTCGGTCGGACGACGCTGGGCAAATGGGGTGACGGAGATCCCGTGAACCTCGAGCGGTCGATGCCCGCCGATGGCCGATTCGGTGGACACATCGTCCAGGGACACGTCGACACCGTGACCGAGATCGAGGTGATCCACCATCACCTCGACGGCTCACGGCTGCTCACCTTCCGGCTTCCCGACGCCCTGGCGGGACAGATCGTCGAG
>CAJXIS010000328.1 GCA_913054115.1 uncultured Acidimicrobiaceae bacterium
CCGGCACGACACCGTCGTTCAACTCGAAGGCGTTGCCGAGGTCATCGACATCGACGAGTTCGGGGGCGAGTGCGTAGCAGCGGCTGTGCCCCTCACACTTCCCTGCATCGACCTTGATCTTCACGTGAACCCCCTGCGGGAGTGTCGACAACGAGGTTAGCCAGATGGCTAACTGTTTGTTAGGGTAACACGCAGCTCGTCAGATCGAAAGAGTCGAGCGCAAATCGATCGGGAGCTTCCTTGCCGACCAACCTGCTGCCACGGACCGACACCCATCCCGACGAGGTCGGCGTGGCCTCGACTGAGGGCTCCTACACCTGGGCGGGCCTCGAGTCCCGGGCACGGCGGTTCGCCGCCGCCCTCGCCGCCGAGGGCCTGGCCGCAGGAGACCACTGGGCGCTGCTGTCCCACAACCGCATCGAGTGGACACCGCTGCTCATCGGCAACCTTCGGGCCGGCACCCGGTACGTCCCGTGCAACTGGCACCTGACCGCCTCCGAGGTCGCCTACCAGCTGACCGATTCGGCCAGCCGCCTGCTGGTCACCGACGCCGCCAACGAAGACGTCGCCCGCGAGGCGGCGGCCATGGCCGGCGTCGGACGGGTCGTCGTCATCGACACCGAGCTCGAGGGCTGGCTCGATGCCCACCCGGACACCGAACCGCCGGACGACCCCGCCGGGTCCGTCCAGAACTACACCTCGGGGACGACCGGCCGGCCCAAGGGGGTGCTGCGCTCCGACCAGCAGGGCGACTCCCGCAGCGCACTCCATGGCACGTCGGCCACCTGGGGCCGGTATTTCCACCTCCCCGACCATGGGCCACACCTGGTGGTCAGCCCGATGTACCACGCCCTTCCGAGCGCCTTCCACAACGCCGCACTCGGCCTCGGCCAGTCGATCTTCTTCGAGCACCGCTTCAACCCCGAGCGGTTCCTCGCCACCATCGAGCGCGAGGGCGTCACCAGCTCCGCAGTCGCCCCCATCCACCTGATCCGCCTGGCCAAGCAGTTCGACGAACTGGCCGGCCGCCACGACCTGTCGAGCCTCGTCTCGGTGGTCCACGGCGGCGCCCCCTGTCCGCGCTGGGCCAAGGAGGTGGTGCTCGACTGGTGGGGCCCGGTGGTCTACGAGCTGTTCGGCTCCTCGGAGGGCACCGGCCCCCTGCGGGTCGACCCCGACGAGTGGCGACGCCTCCCCGGGACCATCGGCCGGCCGGCGCCGTTCCTCCGGGTGGCGGCCTTCGACGACGATGATGAGCGCCTCCCCGACGGACAGACCGGCACCCTCTACTTCCAGCGCGACGACGGCCGACCGGAATATGTGGGCGCCTCCGACAAGACGGCGGCGAACCGCCTGCCCGGCGGCTGGTTCACGGTCGGCGACGTCGGTTGGATCGACGCCGAGGGCTATGTGTTCCTCGCCGACCGGAAGATCGACATGATCATCTCCGGTGGCACCAACATCTACCCGGCAGAGGTCGAGGCGGTCCTCATCGAGCATCCGGCCGTCGCCGACTGCGCCGTGTTCGGCATCCCCGACGACGAGTGGGGCGAGCAGGTCAAGGCCGCCGTGCAGTTCGAACCCGGCGCAACGGCCGGCGCCGATGAGCTCATCGGCTGGTGCCGGGAGCGCCTGGCGGGCTACAAATGCCCGAAGACGGTCGACGTCCACGAGGCAATGCCCCGGGAGGCGACCGGAAAGCTCAAGAAACGCCACCTGCGCGACGTCTACTGGGAGGGCCGAGAGCGTGCCATCTGACGACGACACCGAATCCGAGGTCCTGATCGCCGTCGATGGCGGCGTGCTGACCGTCACCCTCAACCGCCCGGAGGCGCTCAACGCCATCACCCCGACGATGCTGGCCACGCTGGCCGATGTCCTCGACAGCGCCTCCGCCGACGAGACGATCCGTGTGGTGGTCCTCACCGGTGCGGGGCGGGCGTTCAGCGCCGGCGTCGACCTGGTGGCACTGGGCGACCTCGACCTCACCGACGGCAGCGTCGGCGACCTGCTGGACATCCCGGCCCGGCGGGTCACCGGCCTGCTGTCGACCATGCCCAAGCCGACGATCGCCCGGATCAACGGCCACTGCTTCACCGGTGCACTCGAGATCGCCCTGGCCTGCGACCTGGCGGTCGTCGTCGCCGAGGCCAAGCTGGGCGACACCCACGCCAAGTTCGGCCTGCGCCCCACCTGGGGGATGAGCCAGCGACTGCCGCGACTCATCGGCATGGTGGCCGCCCGTGAGCTGTCGTACACGGCACGGGTGTTCACCGGGACCGAGGCGGCGGCGATGGGAATGGTGAGCCGTGCCGTGCCGGCCGAAGGCCTCGACGATGCCATCCGACAGCTCGTGGAAGCGCTGCTCGCCAACAGCCCCGGGTCGCTGGCCGCCTACAAGGACCTCTACCGCGAGGCCATGGAACGACCGCTGGGCGAGGGGCTGGCCTACGAGGCCGCCACGGACTACCCGATCCCGGACACCGCGGAGAGGCTGGCCGGGTTCAGGACCTGACCCGCCGCAACGTCGAGCGCCGGTGGCCGTCAGTCGGCCGGCCGGCCCAGGTGTACGAGGGCGTCGCCGCGGTTCACGACGGGTGAGCGGGTGTGACCGATCACGAGGCCGTCCTTCGTCGCCCGGACGGCGGCGAGGCTGTTGCCGACGGCGTCGTCGATGGTGCCGAGCACATCGCGGCGGGCCACCCGGTCACCGGCCGCCA
>CAJXIS010000329.1 GCA_913054115.1 uncultured Acidimicrobiaceae bacterium
CGTCGCACAGACCGGACGCCTCGACGTGCTGGTCAACAACGCCGGCGGCGCACCGCCAGCCGAATCCTCGACGGCCTCGCCCAACTTCAACGCCAAGGTCATCGCCCTCAACCTGACCAGTGCGCTGACGTTCAGCCAGGCCGCCCACGGGGCCATGGCCGACTCGGGCGGGGTGATCCTCAACATCTCGTCCGTGAGCGGCACCCGCACCAACCCCGGGGGCGCCGCCTACGGCGCCGCCAAGGCCGGCCTCGCCAACATGGGCCGCACCCTCGCCCACGAGTGGGGCCCGGCCATCCGGGTCGTCACGGTCACCGTCGGGATGATCGTCACCGACGAGGGTGCCGCCTTCTACGGAGATGGCGGCCGCCGCGAGGCCATCGGCGGCCTGCTCGCCGCCGGCCGCATGGGCGAGCCCGAGGACGTCGCCGACATGTGCCTCGTGCTGGCCTCGCCGCTGGCCCGCTGGGTCACCGGCACCGAGGTCGAGGTGCACGGCGGCGACGAGCGTCCCGGCTACCTCGACGTGATCAGTTCGGATTGACCGGGCCCGTGCCGCCGATCCACTGCTGGCGCTCCTCCAAGGTGGAGGTACGTGACGGTTCCCTGGCCGGCAGGGGCGTGTTCGCCGTCGAAGCCATCTCCGCCGGCGAGGTCGTCGCCGTCAAGTCCGGGCACATCGTCGACCGCGACGAGGTCGTGCGCCTGACCGACGAGATCGGCGACCAGGCCCTCCAGATCGACGACGACCTCTACCTCAGCCCCCGGACCGCCGAGGAGGTCGGGCAGACGGCGATCCTCATCAACCACTCGTGCGACGCCAACGTGGGCTTCCGGGGCCAGGTCATCTACGTGGCCCTGCGAGACATCGCCGCCGACGAGGAGCTCTGCCACGACTACGCCATGGACCGCACCGACGACTACCGGCTGGAGTGCCGCTGTGGCGCCGACGTGTGCCGGGGCGTGGTGACCGGCGACGACTGGCGCCTCCCCGAGGTGCAGGCCCGCTACGAGGGCTTCTTCCTCGAGTACGTGAACGCCAAGATCCGGGCGCTGGGCGGCTAGCGGCCCGGGTCCTCGCCCATCTCGGCGAGGGCGTCGAGCACGGCGCCCCGCAACCTCCGGGCGATCTCGGGCGAGAGGTGTCCGATGAGGCCCTGGCCGGGCTTCCCCACTTCCTCGACCGTGAGGATCACACGGGGCTGGGCGTCCCCGTAGTCGTCGCTGATGGCGACCGCCCACGAGATCGGCGTGAGCTCGTCGTCCTCGTAGTCGGGCGGATAGTCGGCGGGGTCGAACGGGTAGTCGTCGATGGAGCGGCGCATGCCGACAGTGTGCCAGGGCGCTCCGATTCCAGTGTGCGTGGACCGGTGTTCGGGGCGCTCGTGGCGTCCCGAACGGTAAATATGACTAATCCGATCAGATTTCTGTTGATTCGGCGCTCCGACGTCTGTAGGTTGATCCTCAATCCCGACCCATCCGATCGGATTTACCCCGCACCATGCCCCCATCGACCACGACCCCCGTGCAACTGCGGCGCCCGGCCGCCCTGTCCGCGGCCGAGGTCGATGCGCTGAACGACCGGTTCGAGACGGCGCATCCCACCGAGATCATCCGCTGGGCCACCGACGCCTTCGGCGACGAACTCTGCCTCACCACCTCGTTCTCCGACACCCTGCTCATCGACCTGGCCGTGGCCGTCGACCCCGATGTCGAGGTCGTGTTCCTCGACACCGGCCTCCACTTCGCCGAAACCCTCGCCACCCTGCGGCGGGCGATGGTCCGCTATGAGCTCCACCTCCGGGTCGAGCGCCCCGACGACGGCGCCCCCGACCTCTTCGAGTTCGGCACCGACGCCTGCTGCGCCGCCCGCAAGGTGGCCCCACTGGACCGGGCGCTGGCCGAAAAGCGAGCCTGGCTCTCCGGCATGCGCCGCGACGACCACGCCGGGCGGACACACACGCCGATCGTGCAGATCGACCGCAGGGGCCTGGTCAAGGTCAACCCGCTCGCCGCCTGGCCGGCCGACGAGGCCGACGCCTACGCCACCGAACACGACATCGTCCTGAATCCACTTCTCGCCGAGAGCTACGAATCCGTAGGGTGCTGGCCGTGCACCGAGCACCCGACCGATGGCAGCGACGCACGCAGCGGCCGCTGGGCCGACAGCACCAAGACCGAGTGTGGGATCCACCTGTGAGCACCCCCTATCCCGTGAACCTGAACCTGTCGGGTCGCAGCGCGCTCGTGGTCGGCGCCGGGGCGGTGGCCGCACGCAAGGTGCAGGGCCTGCTGGCCGCCGGCGCCCGGATCACCGTCGTCGCCCCCGAGGCCGTGCCCGAGCTCGTCGAGGCCGCCGACCGGGGCACCGTCCGCTGGCACCAGCGCACCTACCGCAGGGGCGAGGTGGCGTCGTACCGCCTCGCCGTGGCCGCCACCGGCGACCCCGCCGTCAACGGTCAGGTCTACTGGGATGCCGAGGCTGCCGGGATCTGGCTCAACGCCGCCGACGACCCCGCCCGCTGCTCCTTCACCCTGCCGGCCGTCGTGCGCCGCGACGACCTCCAGATCGCCGTCTCCACCAACGGCCGCTCGCCGGCCGTGGCCGCATGGCTGCGCCGCTCCCTCGAGGACTCGATCGGCCCAGAGCACGCCGCCCTCCTCACGCTCGCGGCCGA
>CAJXIS010000330.1 GCA_913054115.1 uncultured Acidimicrobiaceae bacterium
GCCGGTGGGTGGAACGATCAGGAAGCGCTGCAGCCGTCCGGAACGGAGCCGGGCCGACGGACCTCGGCCAGCGACGCCCAGAGGTGGGTGCTGCTGACCGGACCCAGGTGGTGATGGCGCACGACGCCCTGGTCGTCGACGACCAGGACGAGGGGCACCCCATCGATCCCGTAGCGGTCGTGGACCTCCCGGTCGACGGTCGCCTCGACCTCGGTCACCACCACCTCGCTGCTCTCGAGCGGACGGGCACGGGAGAGGACGCCGGCGCAGGCGTCACAGGTCGAACTGGTGAACACGGCGACCAGCCACGGCGCTTCGGGCCGTGCGAAGTCGGCACGTCGGACCTGGCCGGGAACCGTCCATCCGGTGCGCACCGGCGTCCGGTCGGTCCGTCGCTGCAGGAGGGCAGCGGCCGCACCGGCGGCTGCGGCGACGGCGAGCAGGAGCAGGAGCCGGTCCACTGGTCGGGCTGGCGGTCAGTCGACCGCGGAGTGGTCCCCGACCGGCGCCGATGGGTTCCGATCGGCATCCTCCGGGACGGCGTCTTCATGGTCGGGCGACCGATCGATCGGGCCGGAGCCGGCGAGCGCCACCAGGCGGGCCACCTCGGCGCCGTCGATGGTCTCGTGCTCGAGCAACGCCCTGGCGATGAGGTCGAGGGCGTAGCGGTGCTCGGCGAGCAGGTCGCGGCAGCGGGCCTCCTGGTCGCTGAGGATCCGTTGGACCTCCTCGTCGATCACCCGGGCGGTCTCGTCGCTGTAGTCGCGCGATGTCATCAGGTCACTGCCGAGGAACACGTGGTTCTGGCCGTCCCATGCCATGGGCCCGAGCCGCTCGCTCATGCCCCATTCCCGGACCATCTTGCGGGCCAGCTCGGTGGCGCCCACGAGGTCGTTGCTGGCACCGGTGGAGAACACGCCGAAGACCATCTGCTCGGCGATGCGTCCCCCCATGCGCACGACGAGCGTGTCCTCGAGGTAGTCCTGCCGGTAGAGGTGGCGTTCCTCTTCGGGGAGCTGCATGGTCACCCCGAGGGCCATGCCGCTCGGGATGATCGTGACCTTGTGGAGCGGATCGGCGGTGGGGAGCACCGTGGCACAGAGTGCGTGGCCGGCCTCGTGGTAGGCGATGGCCTCCTTCTCGGCGTCGGTGAGCGCCATCGACTCGCGCTTCTGGCCCATGAGGATGCGATCCCTGGCGACCTCGAAGTGCTCGGCGTGGACGGTGTCCTCTCCCTCGCGCACCGCGACGAGGGCCGCCTCGTTGACAAGGTTCGACAGGTCGGCGCCGCTCATGCCCGGTGTGCCGCGGGCGACCAGGCTGAGGTCGACGTCGTCCGCCATGCGCTTGCCCTTGACATGCACGGTCAGGATCTCGCGACGGTCCTCGAGTTCGGGGAGCGGCACGATGACCTGGCGGTCGAAGCGGCCGGGGCGCAGCAGGGCGGGATCGAGGATGTCGGGACGGTTCGTGGCGGCCAACATCACGATGCCCTCGCTGCTCTCGAAGCCGTCCATCTCGGAGAGCATCTGGTTGAGCGTCTGCTCCCGCTCATCGTGGCCACCGCCGAGGCCGGCTCCCCGCTTGCGGCCGACCGAGTCGATCTCGTCGATGAAGATGATCGCCTTGCCCATCTTGCGGGCCGACTCGAACAGGTCGCGGACCCGGCTGGCACCGACGCCCACGAACATCTCCATGAAATCCGAGCCGGTGACCGAGAGGAAGGGAACGCCCGCCTCGCCGGCGACGGCACGGGCGATGAGGGTCTTTCCGGTACCGGGTGGTCCGACGAGCAGGATTCCCTTCGGGACCCGTGCGCCGATCTCGGCGAAGCGTTCGGGGGCCTTGAGGAAGTCGACGACCTCCCGAATCTCCTGCTTGACGCCCGAGTAGCCGGCGACGTCGTCGAAGGTCGTGCCGGGGCGCTCGCTGGAATAGGTCTTGGCACGCGAGCGCCCGATGGACATCATGGAACCCATCTGGCCCTGGGCGCGCCGGCTGATCCACCAGAAGAAGAGGATGATCAGGCCGACGGGGAGCAGGAGCGGCAGCCAGGTCTGGAGGATGCCCGGCTGCGGGGTGTTGAACTCGACGGCCGCATCGCTTTCGGCCAGGAGGGTTCGGTCGTCGGCCGAGAGTTCGAGCGGCCCGGTGGTGGTGAAGCCGGTGCCGTCGGTATGAACGAAGTCGATGCGACCGGTCTGGTTGTCGATCAGCACCTCGGTGACGGCGCCGGCGGCCATGTCGTCGAGGAACTGGTCGTAGCTGACGCTTTCGCTGGTTTCGCTCGGCATCATCGAGGAGAACAACAGGACGCTGGTCATGAGGCCCATGACGACCCAGACACCCCACCTCGGCCAGCCCCTGGCGCGTCCGGAACCCCGTCGCTCGGGTCCGGAACCCTGTTGCGGCCGCCGCTCATCCATGTTCCCATCGTACGGGGCAGGTCCACGGCTCGGGCTTCGGGCGGATGCGGGCGATGCGGCCGCCGGTGGGACCGTCGCTAGGGTGCGCCCGATGAACGGCCCGCCTGTCGATCCGGTCGTCACCGAGGGCCACTGGGGCATTCGCCATGTCGCCGCAGGCCTGGGAATCGGGTTGGCGGTGACGATCCTCGTGCAGATCGCACTCGCGGCGTTCGGCGACCTC
>CAJXIS010000331.1 GCA_913054115.1 uncultured Acidimicrobiaceae bacterium
CCCGACGGCGACCTGTTCCACAGCATCGCCGCCGGCGACGCCTCGGTGGTGACCGACGAGATCGAGGCGTTCACCGAGACCGGGATCCAGTTGGCGTCCGGCGATCACCTCGACGCCGACATCGTGGTCACCGCCACCGGGTTCGAGCTCAGCGTGCTGGGCGACATCGCCTTCAGCATCGACGGCGAGCCGCTCGACTTCTCGGACACCGTGGGCTACCGGGGAATGATGTTCACCGGCATTCCGAACATGGTGTGGGTGTTCGGCTATTTCCGGGCGAGTTGGACCCTGCGTGCCGACCTGATCGCCGACTTCGTGTGCCGGCTGCTGCACCACATGGACGGGCGGGATGCCTCGATGGTCACACCGACGTTGCGCGACGAGGACGCCGCCATGGACCTGCTGCCGTGGGTCGATCCGGAGGACTTCAACCCCGGCTACCTGACACGCTCGATGCACCTGCTGCCGATGCAGGGTGCGCACGAGCCGTGGCGCCACACCCAGGACTACTGGTCCGACAAGGACGCCATGCCGGCCGCCGACCTCGAAGACGGCGCCCTCGTCTACGACTGAGGGGGTCAGTCGCTCCCCCTACAGGGCGCCCTCGTTGCGCACCGTGCCGACGATGACCTCGATCAGCTCGAACTTCGATTCGGCGCTGACGTCTTCGAAGTAGACCGTGCCCGGCCAGGGGGGACCGTCGGGCTCGTAACCGTTGTCCACGATGGCGCGGGCCACCGTCTTGATCGCCTCGACGTGCTCGATGCTCATCTCCCTGGTGTCCCGAAGGGCCGTCTCCAGGTCGGCGATGCTGTTGCGGTCGATCTGGGTGGCGCCGATCCCCACGAACAGCGGGATGCACCGCTCGATGGCCTTCTCCACGTAGAACGGCGTGGGGATCCGATCGTCGGCGAGTTGGATCACGTAGTCGCGACACACGCTGTTCTTGAGGTCGAAGAGCTGCTCGAGGCTGAGGGACTCGGTTTCGACTGCATGCGAGCTCCTGCGCCTGGACGACCCCGCCCGCTTTTTCGCCTGGGTGACGTAGTCGCCCCGGTAGTTGGCGATGTACACACGCCTCCCCCAGGGGCTCTCGTCGACGAGGCGCTGGATCGACCGGATGGCCACGTCCCGGCTGTTGCGCGGACCGATGAAGAAGGGGGACCCCGAGGCGTCGGAGAGTTCGACCCATCCGTGTGGGTGCTGGGAGAAGAAGTGGTCGATCCAGGGCTTGAGGACCGTGTCCGCCAGGTCGTCGAGGAAGCGGTTGACGAACTCCGGGTCGTGCGTGAGGGCGCCGATGAGGTGCTCCTGCCCGTAGAGGTCCGCCGCAAGGCTGTAGGGCGCCGACAGGTGCAGGACCGGCTTGAATCCCGTGAGGCGCCGGTAGCAAGCCAGCGTCTCGTCGAGGACCCTGGGTATGACGCCCGTCAGGTCGAGCGGGGGACGGTCCTGCCAGTTGTCGGCGTCGAGCAGCACGTCTTCCGGATCGGTGCCCGGTGAGAACCGGTCCGAGTAGATCATCTTCTGGCCCAGTGCCTCTGCGGTGAACCCGTAGACCGGCCAGCTCAGGTACACCTTGCGCATCCCCAGCAGCTTCAGGTTGAGCATCACGGCGCGCACGTAACGCTCGGGGTCGCCCTTGTAGAACTCCTCGGCTGTCACGCCGTAGAGGTCGAAGATGAGCCCAAGGGTCATCAGGTCGATCGAGCCGCAGGCGTGGACGGCGTCCTCCGGGGCCGGCTTGCTGAAGGCCTCGTCGAGCTGTCCGCCCAGGCCGGCGTCGAAGATGTCCTTCAGTCGCTCCCTTGCCTCCGGGTCCTTCGACTGCCAGCGCGACAGCAGGTGCAGGCCTGCCGGAAAGGTCAGTTCATCAAACGGCATGTGCTCTCCAACCGTCTTTCCGTCACGGTCGTGCCGATGGAGGATCCCAGGATCGCACCTGAGGCGCAATGCCTACCGCCCAACGTAGGCCAAAGCGCGGATCGTGATCCGCCGGGGGCGACGCGCAGGCTCTTGGCGTGATCCGTGCCCGGGATCCGGACCATGGCGCTCTCGCCTCCTACCGGCCGTTCAGGCTCCGAGCCGGGTTCGGAGCGACCACAACTCGGGGAAGTAGCGGAACTCGGTGGTGTGTCGCAGCCATTCGACGCCGGTGGACCCGCCGGTGCCCGGCTTGTAGCCGATGATGCGCGAGACCAGCACGAAGTGGCGCCACCGGTACAGGGTCATCAGTTCGTCGAGCGTGATCAGGGCCTCGCCGAGCCGGTAGAGGTCGTTGGTGCTGGTCGGTTCGCCGTAGATGTCGAGCCATGCCTGTTCGACGCTCTCGTGGGGGCTGTAGGGGTCGGACCAGTCGCGTTCGAGTGCACCGGAATCGATGTCGAACCCCCGGCGATCCAGCAGGGCGATGACCTCGTCGTAGAGGCTGGGGCTCTCGAGCGCCTCCGACAGGTGGGGCCACACGTGGGGGACGTTGCGATGGGCGCTGGCCAGGTGCCGGTCCTTGTTGCCGAAGATGAACTCGACGTGGCGGAACATGAACGACAGCTGCCCGGACGCCTGGTCGAGGTGGTCGCGGAACTGGTTGAAGCCCTCGGCGGAGATCGTGGCGAGGACCTCCCATGCGGAGGTCAGGAACCTG
>CAJXIS010000332.1 GCA_913054115.1 uncultured Acidimicrobiaceae bacterium
CTGGGCCCGGCCGAGGATCGTCAGGGCGTCGTCGACCTCGTCGGCGCGTATGAGGTGTCGGGCGTTGTGCAGTTCGAAGTGGAGCGACTTGAACAGCAGCTCCTTGACCTGTCCCATGATGAAGAAGCACGTCTCGTCGTAGGCGTCGCTGCGGGGGTGCTGAAGCGTGAGCAGCAGGTCGATGCTCTGGTAGTCGATGTACGGGTTGCTGGTGCTGGCGAAGTCGACGCGGGGCGTGCCGCCGGTCTCGCCCAAGACCTCGGCCCGGCTCGTGTCCGTGGACGTCCCCATGGGCCGTGGGTCGTTGCCGGTGTCGACGCCGGCCGGGTCGACGATGATCGGGGTCTGGGGTTTGAAGGTGGGCACTTCCGTCTCCTAGGACGCTCCGGGCGTCGCCTCGTCGAAGAGCGACGCTACCCCGTTGCCGATCGCCGAGGCGGGGTCTGCGAGGTCGAGGACCACGTCGAAGTGGTTGCGTGCCTCGACCTCGAACGAGGTGCAGCTGGTCCCCGATGCCAGCAGCGACGCTGCGAACCGCCGGCTCTGTTCCTTGAACGCCTCCGTTTCGACCTCGCCCCAGCACACGATGCTCCGGGGGAAGCCGTCGACGGGTAGAAGGGCGGGGCTGAGGGCCTCGGCGTCGGCAGCGGAGAGGCCGAGAGGTTCGGCGATGGAGGTTCCGACCAGGGGCGACAGGTCGAAGATCCCCGAGATCAGCACGGTTGCGCTGACCAGGTCGTCGGCGCCGGCGACCATCGCGGCGAGGTGCGCCCCGGCCGAGTTTCCGGACACGACGATCCGGTGCGGGTCGATGCCGAGTTCGTCGGCGTGCCCGTGGAGCCAGCGGACGGCCTGCCGGCACTCGGCGACGATCTCGTGGAGCGACGCCGCCGGGGCGAGCGTGTGGTCGACGGCGGCGAAGGCGACGCCCCGGTCGACCCATGCCGGGGCGGCGAACGACGAGTCGGCCTTGGAGAGTTCCTGCCAGTAGCCGCCGTGGATGAACACCAGCAGCGGCGGCAGTTGCCCACCATCGGAATCCGGGGGCATGAACAGGTCGAGGCGCTGGCGGGGTGCCTCCCCGTAGGCGTGCTCCTGCCACCGGTCGATCCTCGCCCGGGCCTCGGCACTGCGTTCCCGGTAGGCGGCGACATACGGGGCGTAGTCGCCGCCGATACGGGAACTCGGCGAGTAGGCCTCCTCCCGCTCGGCAAGGGTCATCGGCTGCCGGCGGGCCTCCTCGTCACCTGCGTCCACGGACAGTTGTCTACAACCAGCGGGCCGCGCCGTCGGCAGGCGGAGACGAAACGGGCTCTGTCTGCGCGTGTTCTCGCTCCGTCACCAGGTTCGCGGTCACCAGCCATCTAGGGCGTGCCGTCGACGATTTCTCCCATCGGGGCCAACTCGCCGTCTTCGCCGAGTGCCGGGTCGAACACGGACAGCCGGAAGGCGTCGCTGGCGTCGTACTTGCCGGGTCCGAAGGAGTTGAACGGCGAGCTCGGCAGGCTGAACTCGGACATCGACTCGGCGGCAGCCAACCACGACTCGTGGGTCGGGTTGGTGCCGGCGGCCCCGGTAACGGCCTCGAAGAGGGCCAGGGTGTCGCAGTAGTTCGAGATGCCCTGGAACCACTTCTCCCCCTCCGTCCATTCGAGGGGTCCGACGATCTCGACCTCCGGGTAGGCGGCCTTCACGGTGTCGGCACAGGCCTGTGTCTCCGACCGCTGCCAGATCTCGTCCGGGGTCAGTCCCGACAGGCTGATGCCGCCCTCGGCCATCTCGGGCGTGACGCTCGCACTGAGGGTCACGTACGTCTCCTGGTTCATCACGTACTGGTCGATGTCGATACCGGCGTACCAGAGGCCGCGGATGCCGGCCCGCTCACTGCCGACCAGGAAGATCGTGTCGGCGCCCGAGGACCGGACGTTTTCGACCATTACGTCCCAGCGTGCGTCCTCAGCCTGGGTGTCCCCCACCGTGACGTCGTTGAAGGCATCGAGCACCAACTCCACCCCGTGGTCGGCGAGAGCCTGCTGAGCACGCTCGTACGGTCCGTCCGGCCCGCCGACGAGGGCGATCCTGCGCCCCTCGAGCATGCCGGCCTGGTCGAGCAGCAACACGAAGATGTCCATGCGACGTTCCTTCATCGTGCGCTCGTAGATCCACGGAGCCGTGGACTCGGCGAGGAACTCCGTTGTCATGGAGCCTCCGATGAGGATCGTGTTCTGGACGCCGGTGATACAGGGGTTCGAGGCCTCGGAGGGGCCGCGGAATCCACCGAGGATGATGAAGGTCTCGATATCGCCCGTCAACTCGATGCAGACGCCATCTGCACCGGTGCCGACACCCGGAACCGGGCTGTAGTAGCGGTATCCGTCGACGACGACCTGGCGGCCGTTGATGCCGCCACGTTCGTTGAGGTCGGCGATCAGCGCCGTCCAGATCATCTCCTGGTCGCCCCAGCCCTCGGTCAGAAGGCTCAACCCGACCAGCCACGGGAAGTCGATCATCGTGACGCCCACGTGGATCTCGTCCTCGGTGATCCCGCGCCACGAAGCGGTGCGGGGCACCGGGCATCCCGCTGCGTCGGTGACCCAGACACACGTCGGGATGGCACCCGACTCGAGGTCGGCCTTGA
>CAJXIS010000333.1 GCA_913054115.1 uncultured Acidimicrobiaceae bacterium
CCGGACACGACCACGACGCCGACCCGGTGCGGATCCGTTGCCGGCACACCGGACACGACCTCGACCTCGGGGCGTTCTCACGCCTGCGGGCACCGGCCCCGACCTCCGGGACGGTCCTCGGGTGACCCGGTGATGAAACACGCGGCAGACCCGGGGCCATCGCTGGCCGACCTCGAAGCCGACCCGCACCCCCACCTGGCCCGCCTTCGGGCATCCGGCCCCGTGGCCTGGCTGCCGGCACTCGGTGGCTGGCTGGTCACCGACCGTGCCACCGCCCTCGAGGTCATGCGCGACGACACCACCTTCACCGTCGATGACCCGCGCTTCTCGACGGCACAGGTCGTGGGGCGTTCCATGCTCTCGACGGACGGAGGCGAACACGACCTCCACCGGTCGGCGTTCAGCAAGCCGTTCCGGGCCAACGCCGTGCGGGAGGAACTGGGGCCGTGGCTCCGGGAGGAGGCACGGCGCATCGTCGGCTCGTTCGCAGGCAACGGCTCGGCCGAGCTCCGGAGCGCCCTCGCCGCACCGTTGGCTGTCTCGACGGTGCTCCACACACTCGGGCTCGGATCCGCCCATCCCGACCAGGTGCTCGGCTGGTACCGGACGATCGGCGCTGCCATCGAGGGCGTGAACGCCGGTCGTGCCATCGACGACGAAGCGGTCGCCGCCGTTGCAGGACTCCGTGCCCGCATCGACGAGACCGTGGCCGGCGGTGCCGGGCCGCTCGCCGAGGCTGCCGGGCTGCTCGACGCCGACGCCGTGTTCGCCAATGCCGCCGTGATCATGTTCGGTGCCATCGAGACCTCTGAGGGCACGACGGCCGGCGCCCTGTTCCACCTGTTGTCCTCGCCGGAGCAGCTGTCCGAAGTCCTGGCCGACCGGTCGCTGGTTGCCGACGTCGTCGAGGAGGCGCTCCGGATCGAACCGGCGGCGAGCCTCGTCGACCGCTACGCGACGCATGACGTGGAGATCGCAGGGGCGTCCATCCGACGGGGCGACCTGGTCACCGTCTCGTTGGCCGGCGCCAACCGGGACCCGTCGGTGTTCGACGACCCCGACCGCTTCGACCTGCACCGTGCCAACGCCCGCCAGCACCTCACGTTCGTGCAGGGGCCGCACGTCTGCCTCGGGATGCACCTGGCCCGGCTCGAGACCCGGGAGGCGATCGACGCCGTGTTGGACCTGCTGCCGGGGATCCGGCTCGACCCGGAGCGCACCACACCCCCACGGGGGCTCGTGTTCCGCAAGCCCGTGTCGGTGGGGGCGACGTGGGCGGTGTCACACCAGGTGCCGACCGGAGACGTGTAGAGGGAAACGGGGAGCAGGATTTCTGCGATGGGGCCACGACAGCACTGCAGGTACTGCGACGAGTGGTTGGGGTTCGGTGAGGACATGTGCCCCCGTTGCGGCTCGACCCAGGCCACCGAATGCTGGGTCGGCGGCTGCCCGGGCCTACTCGAGCCGGACGACGATGAGTGTCCAGTCTGTAGCGAGGAGCGGGACGACGACGGCTGACCGGGCGCACCCCACGGATGACGGCGACCAACGCACTGGCGTACGCTGCGCCCATGGGCAGGACTCCCAGTTGCATTCTCGAGGTGCGCGTCACGCCGCGCGCCGGTCGAAACGACGTCCGGGTGCACGACGGACGCGTCCGGATCCGCGTCGCCGAGATCCCGGAGAACGGTCGTGCCACCGAGGCCGCCCGCCGGACCCTCGCGAGGGCGCTCGGCCTGCAGCGTCGCTCGGTGACCCTCCGGACCGGCATGACCTCCCGGACCAAGCGCTTCCGGATCGAGGGCCTCTCCCGGGACGAGGTGCTCGAGCGGCTGGGCGGCTGAGGCCTCCCCCCTGAGTTCCCACCCCGGGGCCGTGGCCGAATCGCATCGCATCGTGCCGTGAGCGTCCACCTGCTCGCCGGCCAGACCTCCTCGCTGCTCGCCGACGCTGCGGTCGTCCTCCACTTCGCCTACCTCGTCTTCCTGGTCTTCGGCGGGTTCCTCGCCTGGAGGGCCCCGCGGGCCATCTGGCCCCACCTGGCCGCAGTGGCATGGGCCATCGGGGTCGTGGTGATCCGCTACCCGTGTCCCCTGACCGACCTCGAGCGGTACTTCCGGCCATCGGTGGGTGAGCGGGGTTTCATCGAGCGCTACCTCGAGGGCGTCATCTATCCCGGGGGACACGTGGAGGCGGCCCGCCTCTTCGTGGTCGTGGTCGTCACCATCTCGTACCTGGGGATCCTCCGCAGGCGTCGGCCGGCGCTCCCCCCAACCGCCGGCTAACGCGACCAGCCCGCCCCACCCAGCAGCGGCACGAACGACACCGGCAACAGCGTCTCGCGCACGTTGCCGCCGGACCCCCCTGCCGTGCGGGTCACCCGAACCAGTTGTTGACCGTGGCGGCGCCCGCCCACCGGCATGACGAGGCGGCCCCCGACGTTCAGCTGGGCCACGAGTTCGTCGGGCACGGACGGTCCTGAGGCCGCCACGACGATGGCGTCGTAGGGGGCGCCGGGCGGCCAGCCCACGCTCCCGTCCCCCTCCACGACGCCGACGGCGTAGCCGAGGTCGGCCAGCCGCACCCTGGCATCGACGGCCAGCGACGGGACACACTCGATCGACGTCACGAGGG
>CAJXIS010000334.1 GCA_913054115.1 uncultured Acidimicrobiaceae bacterium
CGTCGATGTCCATGACGAGCCCCATGTCGTGCTCGACGAGCACCAGGGAGATGCCCAGTTCGATGCGGATGTCGAGGATGAACCGGGCCATGTCCTCGGTCTCCTCGAGGTTCATGCCGGCCACCGGTTCGTCGAGCAGCAGCAGTTCGGGCTCCATGGCCAGTGCCCGACCCAACTCGACGCGCTTCTGCACGCCATAGGGCAGCAGGGCCACCGGGTACTTGCGCCACTGCTCGATCTCGAGGAAGTCGATGATGTCCTCGACGGCACGGCGGTGCTCCATCTCCTCGCGCCTCGCCGGGCCGAACCACACGGCACCCGCCAGCCACGACCGCTGCATGCGGATGTGGCGGCCCAGCAGCAGGTTCTGGAGCACGGTCATCTGTGGGAACAGCTCGATGTTCTGGAACGTGCGGGCGATGCCGAGCTCGGCCACCCGGTCGGGGCGGGTTCCGAACAGGCTCTTGCCCTTCCAGCGGATGTCGCCCTCCTGGGGGCGGTACACCTGGCTGATCGAGTTGAAGATCGAGGTCTTGCCGGCGCCGTTGGGGCCGATCACTGCAAAGAGCTCCTCCTCGTGCACGGTGAACGAGACGTCGTCGATCGCCTTGACGCCCTTGAAGGCGAGGCTGATGTGGTCGACCTCGAGCAGCACTCCGCTCACGACAGCCACCGCTTCCTGCGCTTGTAGTGCTTGACGTCCCGGAACGACTTGCGCTCGCCCCCCTCGCCGTGGAGGCCGAGGTAGAACTCTTGGACGTCTTCGTCCCTGAGGAGCTTGTCGGCAGGACCGTCCATGACGATCTTGCCGGTCTCCATGATGTAGCCGTAGTTGGCGATCGAGAGTGCCATGACGGCGTTCTGCTCGATCAGCAGGACCGAGACGCCCTGCTTGTTGATGTCGACGATGGTGTCGCGAATCTGCTGGACCAGCTTCGGGGCGAGTCCCAACGACGGCTCATCGAGGATCAGCAGGCGGGGGTTGGCCATGAGGCCGCGTCCGATCGCCAGCATCTGCTGTTCGCCGCCCGAGAGGTAGCCGGCCACCGACTTGCGCCGGTCGGCCAGCAGGGGGAACATCGTCATCACCCGGTCGTGTGCCTCAGCGACGGACTTCCGGTTGCTGTTGGTGTACGCCCCGGTCGCCAGGTTCTCATCGACGGTCAGGTCGGCGAAGATGCGCCGACCCTCGAGAACCTGCGTGATGCCGGCACGCACCCGCTGCGCCGGACCGAGATGGCCGATGGGCTCGCCGTCGAGGCTCACCGAACCCTTCGTGACCTTGCCCGCGTGGATGTCGAGCAGCCCGCCGACGGCCCGCAGGGTGGTCGTCTTGCCGGCGCCGTTGGCGCCCAGGAGCGCCACGATGTGGCCGTCAGGCACCTCGATGGACAGGCCGCGCAGGACGAGGACCACCTCGTTGTAGACGACCTCCAGGTTTGCGACTTCGAGCATGCGTGCTCCGGTTGTGGTCCGGCCGGACAGTGGACGGAGAAGGGGGCGGCCGGCGAACCGGCCGCCCCACTCACTCCTCGGCGCCTTGGCGCCTCAGCCTTGCCCTACCTCAGCTTCCCGACTTGAAGCAGGCCCCGTCGTACACCTGGGCCTTGGTGATGTCCGATGCCCATGGTCCACGCAGCAGGACCGTGCCCGTGCCGCCACCGTCGGCGATCGTCGCGCCGGCGTCGTAGTCGGCGAGGACCACGTCGTACGAATAGGTCTCGCGGATGACGTTGTCGTTGGCGTCACCACCCCACGACTGGTTGGGCGCCAGGCCCTTGTAGTCCACCGTCACCTTGTTGAAGGCGGCGATCACGCCTGCCCGGGTCAGGTCGCCGTCGGCGGCGGCCCGCTCGAGCACCTGATGGGCGGCCATGGCCTCGGTCCAGCCGATGATGTAGGAGTCCGAGATCGGAAGCTCGGGGTTGTGCTTGCCCATCCAGTCCTTCATCTCGTCGAGTCCGGCGACACCCTCGGTGTTCCACGTGACGATGTAGTTGCTCACGATGTAGTTCGTGTCGAGGAGCGGACCCACTGCGGAGCCGAGCAGCAGGTAGCTGAACGACGGCACGTTGCCCGACCACATCGGCAGGTAGCCCTCGGCGTTGGCGCCACCCACGAGCCCGGCGAGAACGCTCGGGCTGACGGTGGTCCACACCATGTCGGCGTCGGCCGCGATGAGAGCGCTGAGCACCGGCGTCTGGTCGGCGCCCGGGATGACCGTCGCCTCACCGTCGTGGACGATCTCGATCCCGAGGGCCTCGGCAGCGATCTTGGCACCGGCGGCGCCGTCCTGGCCGTATTCGCCCGTGGGTCCGCCAACATGTCAACGTGGCCGCTCGACGACGACGTTGGTGGCCTTGACCACGGCGACTGCGAGCACGCCGGGTTCGAGGCCGAGGTCGTTGACCGCCTCGGCGGAGATCAGTGACACGATCCGGTGGGGTCCGGCCTGGACCTCGACCTGGGCCATGACGCCGTCGACCAGTACCCGGGTGACGAGACCGGTGAAGCGGTTGCGTGCGGAGAGTGCGGTGCCTCCCTCTTCGGGGGCCTCGGCCCGTTCCTGGGCCAGGCGGGCCAGGTCGGTGCCGTCGATGAGGCGGTGGCCGCCCCCGGTGCGGTGGGCG
>CAJXIS010000335.1 GCA_913054115.1 uncultured Acidimicrobiaceae bacterium
CCACCACGACAACGGTCGCCCCGACCACCACCACGACAACGGTCGCCCCGACCACGACTACGACCACGACTACGACCACGACGCTCCCGCCGATCGACTGGGAGGGGATCGTCACCGGGGTCGTCGACGTGTGGCTGGCCGAGGGGACGCCGATCACCCCGGGTGTCAGCGTCGCCGTCCTGCTCCCCGACGGCACCGAGGTCCTCGTGGCACGCGGCATGGCCGACCTCGTGGCCGAAGAACCGGTGACGACGGACGACTACTTCCGCATCGGCTCGATCTCGAAGACGATCACCACGGTCGCCGTGCTCCAGCTCGTGTCGGAGGGCCTCATCGACCTCGACGAGCCGGTGGCCACCTACGTGGGCGACCTGCTCGACGGGTACGTCCTCGACGGCATCGACTACGGCGACCTGGTCACGGTCCGCCAGGTGCTGAACCACACGGACGGCTTCGCCGAGTACGCCTTCGACCTCGAATTCTACACCAGCATGTCGACACGCCTCGAGACGGTGGTCGAGCCGGAGGAGATCGTCGCCTGGGCGCTGTCGAGGGGGCCACAGTACGTGCCCGGCACCGCCTACGTCTACAACACGGTCGGCCACAGCGTCGCCGGCCTCATCATCGAGTCCGTGACCGGCAAGCCCGCCCACCAGGTCCTGCGGGAACGCATCTTCGACCCGCTCGGCCTCGAGGCGATCTTCCTGCCACCCGCCGAGGACCCCCCGGTGTCCGTCGTCCACGGATATGCGGCCACCATCCTCAAGGCTGCACTCGACGCGATCCCAGCCACTGCGAGCTATCCCGAAGCCGACCTGGGCGACCTCTACGACATGCTCGTGATCCCCCAGGAGGCCATCCGCTCGGCCGGGTGGACCGGCGGCGGCATCGAAGCGCAGCTCGTCGATGTGGCCCGCATCTTCCGCGCCATGTTCGATGGCACGCTCCTCGACGACGCGGCGGTCGCCGAGTTCCTGACGACCAGCGAGTTCAGCAACTACGGCCTCGGCATCAGCGTCGGCACAACTGGCGACACGACCAGCTGGTCGCACGGTGGTGGCGTGCCGGGCTTCCGCAGCCACGCCGCCTACTACCCCGAACTCGACATCGCACTCGCATTGTCGACCAACGTCCTGCCAGCCGACCCCGACGTCGGAGCGCTGGCCGAACGGATCCTGGGCGCACTCACGGCAGCGGAACCCGAGCCGCTCCCCGTCTCGGCCGATCCCGACGCCCTCGGAGCGATCCTGTCCAGCGAACCGGTCGACCTGGGTGGCTGGTCCCACCTCGGTGAGGCCTGGCGGGTCGTCTACCGGTCACAGGCCGTGAACGGATCGCCGATCGAGGTGACCGGCGTGATCATCGCCCCACCGGGGAACGCCGACGGTCCCCGACCGGTCCTGTCGATCACCCACGGCACGACGGGCCTCGCCGACGAGTGCGCCCCTTCGCTCGACTTCCCCGACGACTACGTCCTCACGTTCATCACGCCGTTCCTCGAGAAGGGCTGGGTCGTGGTCGCCACCGACTACGAGGGCCTCGGTGGCCCGGGTCTCCACCCCTACATCGTGGGCGAGAGCGAGGCCCGCGGTGCGTTCGACATCGTCCGTGCGGCCCAGACAGTTCCCGGCCTGGGCGCCGACGGCCCACTCGTCGTCTGGGGACACTCCCAGGGCGGTCACGCCGCCATGCACGTCGCCGAGCGCTGGACCGACCTGGCCCCAGAACTCGACCTCGTCGGCGTAGCCGCAGGGGCGCCGCCGTCCCAGTTCCCCCTCCTGAGCGCCTTTCTGCGGGGCGGTGACTTCCAGGGCTACCTCACGATGGCCGGCGCCGGCCTCGCCGCCGCCTACGACGAGCTGGACCTGGCACCGCTCGTCGCCCCCGAGTACCAGCACCTGCTGGGCGAGCTCGAGAACGGTTGTCTCGGGCACATCTTCGACGTGTTCAACCCGATCCCCTACGAGGACCTGCTGACGGTCGACGACATCTTCGCCCTCCCCGAGTGGAACGCCCGCCTGCTCGAAAACGACACCAACCAACGGCCCAACGAGGTGCCGACGATCATCCTGCACGGCGACGAGGACGAGCAGATCCCCGTGGCCTCGAGTGAGGTACTCCTCGCCCAGCTCTGCGCCCTCGAGGGCCACGCCCCGCTCGAGCGCCGTGTCTACCCTGGCACCAACCACGGTTCCTCGGTCATCGCCTACAGGGACGACCTGATCGCATGGCTGGAAGCCCGCGTGGCGGGCGAACCGGCGCTCGACCAGTGCGGGTCAGGCGCCTGATCCCCGATCCGGGAACAACACCTGCACGAGGGCGACCACCACGCCGACACCGACCACCTGCATCAGCACGAACATCGGCGCCGATGACGGCTCGATGCCGGCAAACGTGTCGGACAGCGTGCGGGCCACGGTGACCGCCGGGTTGGCGAAGCTGGTCGATGACGTGAAGAAGTAGGCGCCGCCGATGTATGCACCGACCACATACGGCATCGCCGACGTGCGGTCGGTGCGCAGCAGGCCGAACACGACCAGCAGCAGCCCGACCGTCGCCACGACCTCGGCCAGCCAGAGGTGCCCGCCGCTGCGGACCTGAGTCGATGCCTCGACCCACGGCAGA
>CAJXIS010000336.1 GCA_913054115.1 uncultured Acidimicrobiaceae bacterium
CGAACGCCACATCCATCTTCTGCTCGGCGGCGGCGATCGGGTCGGCACCGGGGGCGAGCCACGGTCGGTCGAAGGTCCCGTCGCCGAAGATGTCGAAGCCGTTCCAGTTGAACGAATGCCAGTAGCAGACCGCCATGCGGAGGTGTTCCTCCATGGTGCGGTCGCCGACCACCCGGTCGCTGTCGTACCACCGAAAGGTCAACGGGTCGTCCGAATCGGGTCCTCGGTATCGGATCGGTTCGGGGACCGAGGTGAAGAAGTCGCTCATTGCCGCTCCTAGCGGTAGGCCGCCCATTCTTGCCGAGATGACAGGCAGACGAGACCGTGGGGATCGTCGCCGAGACGACGAGGAGGGTGGCCGTGGGGCGCCCTTATTCGATGCGCATGCCGGAGATGGCCCGGCTGATCACCAACTGCTGGATCTGTTCGGTGCCCTCGAAGGGGTTGCGTCGGTTCCTGTCGCGGTAGCAGCTCCATGGCTTCGACCTGCTGCCCGATCTCCTGCCCGATCTCCTGCCGGTCCGGCCTGGTGGGGTGACGGGGGTCGCTGCCCGACAACAAACATTGCATCGACCGCCGGTGTGCGGGAGACTGTCCGCGTCGCCCCCACTAGGAGGCGGAAGTGGACCCGGTTCCCTCCCCGGACGAGGAGGTGCCGGGTTCTGCGCGTCAGGGGCAAGTTCGAACGGCAGCATCGATCGATATCCGACGCCGCCAGTCGCCTCCGGCTCCCCAGGCCCACGCGATCGCATCAGGGATCCAAAGCAACGGTTCTTCGAATGGTCGGAGGTGTTCGTAGATCATCTGTCCATGCACATCCAGAGCCTCGAGCACGAGGTGGACTCCCTGCCGATCGCGCCGGTCACCTCTTCCACCACTCTCGAACACCAGCCGAACGACCCCTTCGCGAACTGCGTCGGTCACAATCTGGCGGACACACGCCGGACGCCCTCGACGCTCGCCACCCTGGCACCAGACGATGCGAGATGCGAGATCGAGTCCATCGATGACCGACAGAATCTGCTTTCGACGACGAGGCGATTCATCGGTCATGTGGAGCCGTCGCTGGCGAGGTAACAGCAGAGCTCTCATGGCGGCGCGAGTTTCACCGAGCAACGCGGGTTGGACCCGGACGACACACATCATGTACCTGCCTCGTCGAACCGACTCATCAACGAAGGCGTGAATCGTCAGAGCGCTTCCCGACCTGCCCTTCGATTGTTGGCTCATGCCACAACCGATAGACGCCAACGGCCAATGGGTCGACCAATCTGCCAACCGTGAGCCCCGCACTGACGTTCGCCCATGACGGCTCCTTGCACCCGCACACACGGGTGGAGTGGATGCGGCCGTCCTGCCCTTCGATCGCCAGGCTCAGGCGATACGGCGAGTCTGCCGCCTCGAGTCGACCAGTCCCACTCATGGAAATCGAGGGGGAACCCCCGGTCAGTTCCTATTCGATGCGCATTCCCGAAATCGCCCGCGAAATAACCAGCTGCTGGATCTGCTCGGTGCCTTCGAAGATGTCGTAGATCTTGGCATCACGGTGCCAGCGCTCGACGGGGTGGTCGGTCACGTAGCCGGCACCGCCGAGGATCTGCATGGCCCGCTCCGTCGACCACACCGCCACCCGGCCGGCCTTGAGCTTGGCCATCGACCCCTCGGCGTTGACGAACCCACCCTGCTTCGCCAGCCACGCCGCCCGCCACACCAGCAGCCGGGCGGCATCGATCTCGGTCGCCATGTCGGCCAGCATGAAGGCGATCGCCTGGTGCTGCATGATCGGCTTGCCGAACTGGACCCGCTCCTTGGCGTAGTCGAGGGAGTACTCGTAGGCGGCCCGGGCCACGCCCACCGCCTGGGCGCCCACGGCGGGGCGGGTCGACTCGAAGGTCTGCATGGCCGCCTGGGCGTTGCCCGGCCTGCCGTCCCGCACGCGGGCCAGGCGCTCGTCGAGCTTGTCCTTGCCGCCGAGCAGGCACGAGCCGGGGATGCGGACGTCGTCGAGGACGACCTCGGCGGTGTGGCTGGCACGGATGCCGTGCTTCGAGAACTTCTGGCCCTGGGAGAAGCCCGGGGTCTTCGGCGGCACGATGAACGAGGCGTGGCCCCGGCTACGGAGCTCCGGATCGACGACGGCGATGACCACGTGGACGTCGGCGATGCCACCGTTGCTGATCCAGGTCTTGGTGCCGTTGAGCACCCACTCGTCGGCCGCCTCGTCGTAGACGGCCCGGGTGCGCATGGCCGACACGTCGGAGCCGGCGTCGGCCTCCGAGGAGCAGAAGGCGCCCATCTGCAGGTCGCCGGGGGTGCCGTAGCACTGGGGCACCCACTCCATGATCTGCTCCTGGGTGCCTGCGGCGGCGATGCCTGCGGCGGCGAGGCCCGAGCCCATGATCGCCATGCCGATCCCGGCGTCGCCCCAGAACAGCTCCTCGATGGCGACGGGGAGCGTGAGGCCGGTCTTGTCGTTCCACATGCCCTCGGCGAGGAACTCCCAGCCGTAGAGCCCGATCTTGGCCGCCTCCTCGATGATCGGCCACGGGGTCTCCTCGCGGCGGTCCCATTCCGCGGCGGCGGGCCGGACGACGTCGGCGGCGAAGGTGTGGACCCAG
>CAJXIS010000337.1 GCA_913054115.1 uncultured Acidimicrobiaceae bacterium
GGCCGCCCACACCTCGTCGAAGTCCATGAGGTGTGGGTCCACCACGGTCCGGAGCGGAACCGTGTGGCCAAGCGGCGGGGTACCGCCTATGGCGAACCCCGTTGCGGCTCGCACCTCGGTGGCGCCAGCGATCCGGATTTCGGCACCCAGGTAATTGGCGAGACGCTCCTCGTCCACCCGCCGGCCACCTGAACACAGGACCAGCACGGGCCTGACGTCCGCCATGAACACCAACGACTTGACTATCTGATCGACATGGCAACCCACCGCCGCCGCCGCATCAGCAGCGGTCCGGGTCCCCTCGGGGTAGTTGTGCACCTCGATCTGGAGGCCGGAAGCCTCGGCCTCCTCGATGAACCTGGCAATGGCGTCGGAACGACGGCTCATGCTCGATCGACTCCTCGGTTCAGGGTGGGACTCCGAGCCTGATGATCAAGCCGTCAACCCGGATAGATGTTCTAGGTCAACCCTACGCTGCCGCCGGCCAATCAACCCAGTCCGGTGGCAGCCCGAGAGGCGGACCACGCACTACCGTCCCGCCCATGACGGACCGACTTCTCCTGTACCACAACCCGGGCTGAGGAAAGTCCAGAGGCGCCCTCGGCATGCTCGAGGAGCGCGGCGTCGAGTTCGACACCATCGAGTACCTGAAGGAGCCACTGGACCGGACCACCCTCGAGTCGATACTCCACCTCCTGGACGGCCCGGCGGCAGATCTCATCCGACGGGACACGACCTTCGAGGAGCTGGACGTGGATCCGGCACGGCTGCTCGATACCCGGAGCGTCGTCGACCTCCTGTTGGAATACCCGACGTTGATGCAACGGCCCATCGGCGTCCGGGGCGGGCGGGCCATCATCGCCCGACCTGCCGACCTGATCCTCGACCTGCTCGACACCTGAGAACCGGTCCCCCACCCGGATGCTGCCGCGCACCATTGCCGACGCCGCCAGGCGATTCACCGACCGCGCAGCCTTCCGGTCGGCCTCGGGAGCGTCGGTCTCCTACACGGACCTGGATCGGACATCCGACGAGGTGGCCGCGGGGCTGGCAGCTCGCGGGCTGGGCGAGGGCGACGTCCTCCTGCTGTCGCTCCCGTCAGGCCCCGAGTACGCGGTCGCATACCTCGCTGCTGCAAAGGTCGGTGCGGTAACCGCCGGTGCCAACCCCCGACTCCGCGACTCGGAGCGGGGTCTGGTTGCCGCCACGGTCAGCCCGACCCTGGTGCTGGCCACCGAGGCCCTGGCGGGGGGCCTACCCGACGACCTCGCGGTAGAGCTCGTCAACCCCACCGAGAATCCCGGTCGCATGCTGGAGTCGCTTCGGATCCCCGACCAGAGCGTCCCGGATCTTGTAGAGGACCCCGGACGTGGCGTCTGCATCTGCTTCACATCGGGGTCCACCGGCGACCCCCGTGGCGCCTGGTTCACCAACCGCCAACTCACGGCCATCGCCGAGATGGACACCGGCGGATCCTGGGGATCAGGTGGGCAACTGATCGCCGGAACGGCATTCGCCCACGTAGGCGTAATGACCAAACTCCCGTGGCAACTGGCCTCCGGCGCCACCATCCACGTCATGGACCGGTGGGATGCAGGCCACCTGCTCGGCCTGCTGGAACAGCACCGCCTTCCCGCTGTGAACGGCGTGGCAGCCCAGATCGCCCTGTTGTTGAGGCACCCTGACTTCGACGACCACGACCTGTCCAGCATCCGGGCGATCGTGGTGGGGGGCGGCCCGTCACCACCGGCACTCGTCCACGAGGCCCGGCGACGATTCAACGCCCCGTACTCCATCCGTTACTCGTCCACGGAGTCTGGAGGCATCGGGCTGGGCACATCGTTGGATGCGGATGACGATGAGGCGCTCCACACCGTCGGAAGGCCCCGCTCCGGCGTGGAGGCCGAGGTGCGGGGAGATGACGGCCGACCGGTGGAGCCCGGCCAGGTCGGAGAGATGTGGCTCCGGACGCCCAGCGCAATGTCCGGCTACTGGGGGGATCCGGTGGGAACCGCCGCCGCCCTCGTGGACGGCTGGCTACGGACCGGCGACCTGGCCAGCGTGGACCCGGCGGGTTGCCACCGCCTGGCCGGACGAGTCTCCGAGATGTTCATCCGAGGCGGTTACAACGTGTACCCGCTCGAGGTCGAGGCGGTACTTGGCACCCACCCCGGCATCGACCAGGTGGCTGTCGTCCCACGCCCCGATGACGTACTCGGCGAGATAGGCGTCGCGGTCGTCGTACCAAGCAACCCGGACCAGCCGCCCACCCTGGAGCAACTGATCGCCCACGGCCGATCCGACCTGTCCTCCTACAAACTGCCGGCGGCCATCCGGATCATCGACAGGCTTCCCCTGAATGCCGGCGACAAGCTGGACCGCAGGGCACTCGCAGCCGAGGAAGCAGGCCTCCAGGCCGGCGACTGACCCGGTGGGATCAGCGTCGGGGGCGTCGCCCTCCGGCCCGACGTCGGTTCCTGTCCACCTCACGCTCGCGCTGTACGGCGAGTTCCGAGCGCAGCGCCCGGTAACGCACAACCCTCCGTAGGTCCACCCGACCGACCTCCACCTCGGCCAGGACAGCGCAGCCCGGCTCCGAGAGG
>CAJXIS010000338.1 GCA_913054115.1 uncultured Acidimicrobiaceae bacterium
GGTCATCGGTGGTGGCCTCACCGGCATCGGCGAGCCATTGAGGTCGGGCGTCGACCGCCACCTGGCCGACCAGCTGTTGGGCGCCGAACACCGACCGGCCGTCGAGGTCCGCCTGGCCGAGTTGGGCGACGACGCCGGAGCCCTCGGCGCCGCCCTGCGGGCCGCAGGACTGAAGTGAGGCGACCGGCAACCGGCTCCCGCCGCGTGTGCCACGATTCGCACCCGGGCGGGACCACCCGACCAAGGGAGAATGCATCGTGACCGAAGAGCTCAAGGCACGCATCGCCGACGACGGCGTCGAGTTCATCTACGCCATGTTCGTGGAGATGCACGGCAAACCGTGCGCCAAACTCGTGCCCGTGTCGGCGATCGACGACCTGCTCGAGGTCGGTGCCGGGTTCGCCGGGTTCGCCGCAGGGCCCATGAGCCAGACACCCGCCGACCCGGACATCCTGGCAATGCCCGATCCGGCCTCGTACACGGTGCTGCCCTGGCAGCCGAACGTGGCGGCTATGCAGTGCGACGCCACGGTCGAGGGCGAGGAGTGGCCTTATGCACCCCGGGTGATCCTCAAGCGGGCGGTCGCCCGCGCCGCCGAGCAGAACCTGGTGCTCAAATCGGGCGTCGAGGCCGAGTACTCGATGCTGCACCGCAACGACGACGGCTCCTTCCGGCCGGCCGACGAGCGCGACACCTCGAAGCTGCCCTGCTACGACGCCCGCGGGCTCACGACCATGCTCGACCACCTCACGACCGTGTCGCGCCACAGGGACGCCATGGGCTGGGGGAACTACGCCAACGACCACGAGGACGCCAACGGGCAGTTCGAGCAGAACTTCCAGTACGCGGACGCCCTGACCACTTCGGACCGGCTGATCATCCTGCGGTTGATGATGCACACCCTGGCCCGTCGGCAGGGGCTGTACGCCACGTTCATGCCGAAGCCGTTCGCCGACAAGACCGGCAACGGCCTCCACATGCACCTCAGCCTCTGGTCGGCCGACGGCGACGAGCCGCTGTTCGAGACCGACCACGACGCCCGCGGGCTCGGCCTCAGCGAGCTCGCCTACCAGTTCCTCGGCGGCGTGCTCGACCACGCCCAGGCGCTCACGGCGATCCTCTGCCCGACCGTGAACTCGTACAAGCGCATCGGCGTCGGCCCGCCCGACTCCGGGGCCACCTGGGCACCCGCCTACGTCGCCTACGGGGGCAACAACCGGACCCAGATGATCCGGGTGCCCGAGGGCGGGCGTTTCGAGCTGCGTGTGCCCGACGGTGCGGCGAACCCGTACCTGTCGTTCGCCGCACTGCTCGGCGCCGGCCTCGACGGCGTGTCGCGGGGGATCGACCCGGGCGACCCCAACAGGGACAACCTCTACACGCTGCCACTCGACGAGATCGCCGCACGGGGCATCGCCGCCCTGCCGCCGACACTGCTGCACGCCGCCGACGAGCTGGTGGCCGACGACGTGGTGCGTGCAGCGCTGGGCACCGGCCGCGACGGCGACTACGTCGACTACTTCGCACAGACCAAGCGCGACGAGTTCCGCACCATCACCGACCAGGTGACCTCGGCGGAACTCGACACCTACCTCTCGCTGTTCTAGGGCCGGTACGCCCCTAGGGGCCGTCGGACTCGAACCGGCTCGGGACCGCTGCTCCGATTGCGGCGAGTACGTCTTCGTCGAGCGAGTCGGCGACATCGGCGATGCCGAAGTGGTGCACGAGGAAGGCGACGGTCGCGTGCTCCACCAGGTCCTGAACCGCCGAGGGGTCGACGAACTCCTTCGTGCAGCCGTCGGCGGCCCGGGCGGTCTGTTCGGGGCCGATCAGGGCCTCGAGTTCCGCCACCTCACCGGATTCGTAGAGGAGCGGACAGACATCGGTGAAGCTGTTGTGGCCGGCCGCGGCGATCTCGAGGTAGATCCGCGGCCCGGTGAGCACCTCGTAGAGCCCGTAACTAACGGCAGGTGAGACGACGCTGTCGCGTTCGCCGGCCAACACGAGGTATGGCGTGTCGGTCGCCTCGAGGCCTCCGGCACCCGATGCGATGCTCACGGCGACATCCATCCACGGTTCGGAAGCGGCCTGGTTGGCGGCACCGCCGCCGGCGGAATGTCCGACCACGGCGACAAGCGTGGTATCGACCACTCCGGCAAGGAGGTCTTCTGCGTCAGAGGTTCGGGCCTCGAGGACGTCGATCGTCCGGTTGAAGTCGATGACCTCCTGCCCCGGAGCGGCCACGAGTTGGCCGCTGACCTGGGCGACGAGGCCCCGCTCGAGGTGGTCGATGGCTGCCACGACGAACCCGTGGGAGGCCAGGTGGGTGGCGTAGCTCGTGGCGGCCAGCCGGTAGCCGCCGAAGCCGTGGCTGTAGAAGACCACCGGGAACGGGCCTTCGGCTGCCCCTGCGTCCCGGTAGGCGCCCGTGTCGAGCGGTTCGGTCAGCGACGCCGGGAGGAGTTCGAGGAGGAACTCGGGCAACACCTCGGCCGGTTCGACGAGCGCCGTCGGGCCTTCGGCGGTTCCCGCCCCGATCGGGTACCAGACCTCGACGAGCCGGTCTCCGAGGTCGATCGTCGTGACCCCGGCGCCGTAGTC
>CAJXIS010000339.1 GCA_913054115.1 uncultured Acidimicrobiaceae bacterium
CTCGGGGATGACCGGGGTGATGACCTGTTCGATCAGGTCGGGCCGGATCATCCGGTCGCGGTCGATGCCGGGGTTGTGCTGCGTCGAGATGAGCACGGTCCTGAGCCGAACGGGCCGGTCGTCCTCGTACTCGAAGGTGACCTGGGTCTTGCCGTCGGGTCGCAGGTAGGGAATCGTTCCGGACTTGCGGACGTCGGCGAGGCGCTCGGCCATCCGGTGGGCCAGGTGGATCGGCAGCGGCATCAGGACATCGGTCTCGTCGGAGGCGTAGCCGAACATCATCCCCTGGTCGCCGGCACCCTGGCGGTCGAGGTCGTCCTCTTCACCGGAACTCCCCGAGCGCGTCTCCTCCGAGGCTTCGACACCCCTGGAGATGTCGGTCGACTGGGCATCGAGGGCGATCATGACGCCGCAGGTCCCGCCGTCGAAGCCGTAGTCCTCGTTGTCGTAGCCGATGTCCTTGATCGTCTCACGCACGATCGTGGCGATGTCGACGTAGCCGTTGCAAGTGACCTCGCCGGCCACCACGACCAGGCCGGTGGTCACGAGGGTCTCGCAGGCCACCCGGCTCTCGGGGTCCTCGCTCAGCATGGCGTCGAGGATGGCGTCGGAGATCTGGTCGGCCATCTTGTCGGGATGGCCCTCGGTGACCGACTCCGAGGTGAAGGTCCAGGTCCTGCTCACGAATCCACTCCGTTTCCGGCTCTCCGCCGATGTCGGATGTCGATGGCGGCGTCGAGTACCGCACGGGCGATCTGCCGCTTGCCGGTCAGGGGAACCATGGCCTCGCCCCCTTCAGCGTCGAGCAGCAGCACGGCGTTGGTGTCGTGCTCGAAGCCGGTGTCCGGAGCGGAGACGTCGTTGGCGACGATGAGGTCGGCTCCCTTGGCAGCCAGCTTCGCCGCCGCATTCTGCCGCAGGTCCGAGGTCTCGGCGGCGAATCCGACGATCACCTGTCCGGGCGTCCGGGTACGGCCCAGTTCGGCGAGGATGTCGGTGGTGGGCTCCAGGCGGATCTCGGGCGGACCGTCGGCCTTCTTGATCTTCTGGCCGGCCACGTCGACCGGTCGGAAGTCGGCGACCGCCGCCGCCATGAAGACGTAGTCGGCTCCCGGAGCCAACTGCCCGACGGCGGTGGCCATCTCGGCGGCCGTCTCGACAGCGATCACCTCGATCCCCGGTGCACGGGGCGCACGCTCGGGCACGGTCGACACACAGAGCACCTTGGCGCCACGGGCTGCCGCCTCGGCGGCCAGGGCATGGCCCTGCTTGCCGGAGGAACGGTTGCCGAGATACCGGACGGGACAGATCGGCTCACGGGTACCGCCGGCGGTCACCAGGACGGTCCGGCCCTCGAGGTCGTGTCCGCCCCCGGTGAGCACACGCTCGACCGCAGCGACGATCACCTCGGGTTCGGCGAGGCGCCCGGCCCCGATGTCGCCGCCTGCGAGGCGGCCTTCGTCCGGGCCGACGATCTCGACGCCACGGGCGGCCAGCACCTGAACATTTTCCTGCACCGCCGGCTGCTCCCACATCTCTGTGTGCATGGCGGGACAGACGATCACCGGCGCCCGGGTGGCGAGCAGCGTCGCGGTCAGGAGGTCGCCCGAGCGGCCGGACCGGTAGTCGGCAAGGAGCCGGGCCGTCGCCGGACACACGACGATCGCATCGGCGCCCTGGCCGAGGCGGGTGTGGGGAATCGGGTGTTCCTCGTCCCAGAGGGAGGTCTGGACGCGCTCGGACGCCAGGGCGTCGAAGGTGGCCGCACCGACGAAGCGCAGTGCGCCCTTCGTCAGGATCGGGGCGACATGGGCGCCCGCATCGACCAGGCGGCGACACACGTCGATCGCCTTGTAGGCGGCGATGCCGCCGGTGACGCCGAGGACGATCCGCCGCCCCTGGAGGTTGCCCATGTCGGGCAAGGGCTCAGGCGCCCTCTTCGGGGGCGTCATCGGTGTCTTCGGCGAGCTCGAGGGCGGCGAGCGCGGCCAGTTCCTCGTCGGTCGGCTCGGTCTCCTCGGGAGGCTCGACGGCGATGATCTTGTCGGCCGAGATCTCCTCGAAGGCGATCGACAGCGGCTTGCGGGCGGTGGAGGTCACCTGCGGGGGGATCGACGAACCGAGGCCCTCGCCCAACTGGCCGAAGTAGGCGTTGATCTGGCGTGCCCGGGTGGAGCTGAGGGTGACCAGCCGGAACTTGGAGTCGGCACGTTCGAGCAGCCCCTCGATCTCGGGGTTGACCAGGGTGCTGTGGGTGTCGTGGCGTTGCACAGGAATCCTCTGCGAAAGAAGGGCCGCCATCGGAGACCGATGCCGTCTGAACGGGTCTCCACGCTACCAGTTCGACACCCCGAATCGTCGGGCTGGACCGGCGCCGGACACCGGTCCAGCTCCTCCGGGAGCGGCCGAATCGACCCCCGGACCCCTGTTCAGGAACGGCGTTCGGCGAGCAACCCATCGATCACGGCGAGCGCCCTGCCGAGGTCGTCGTTGACGACCGTTGCGTAGCCGAGGGCGACGGCCTCGGCCCGCTCCCGACCAGCCTCGGCGATCCGGGCCTCGGTCCGGTCGGGCGCTTCGCCACGGCCCAGCAGT
>CAJXIS010000340.1 GCA_913054115.1 uncultured Acidimicrobiaceae bacterium
TTCAGCCCGACTCAGTTCACCTGCTTCGCCATGTCCTCCCAGTAGGGGGCACGCAACTTGAACTTCTGGAGCTTGCCGGTGGCGGTCCGGGCCAGTTCCCCGCGAAACTCGACCGAGGTGGGGCACTTGAAGTGCGCCAGCTTTGCCCGGCAGTGGTCGATCAGCGCCTGCTCGTCGATGCCTGCACCATCTGACCCACCATGGCCTTCGGCCAACACCACGAGCGCTTTGATCGTCTCGCCCCACTTCTCGTGCGGCACGCCGATCACCGCCACCTCGGCGACCGCCGGGTGCGAGAACAGGGTGTCCTCGACCTCGATGGAGGAGACGTTCTCGCCACCGGAGATGATCACGTCCTTCTTCCGGTCGAGGATCGTCGCGTAGTTCTCGTCGTCGATGGTGCCACCGTCGCCGGTGTGGAACCAGTCGCCGGCCAGTGCATCGGCGGTCGCTTCGGGCTGTTGCCAGTAGCTCTTCAGCACGTGGTTCGAGCGGGCCAGTAGCTCGCCGTCGGGTGCGGTCTCGAGCGTGACGCCGAGTGCCGGGGCGCCGGCCCGTGACAGCTTGACTGCCCGTCCGGCAGCGTCGAGGTCGTCCCATTCGGCCCGTCGTCGGTTCATGGTGAGCAGGGGGGCGGTCTCGGTGAGGCCGTAGATCTGGATGAACTCCCAGCCCAGTTCGGTCTCGACGCGCTCGATGGTCTGCGTGGGCGGCGGAGCGCCCGCCACGACCACCCGGACGGTCCCGGCGCCGGGGATCGGCCCGTCCCAGTCGGCGGCGGCGTCGAGCACTGCGGCGACGACCGCCGGAGCACCGCACAACAGCGTCACCCCGTGCTGCTCGATGCGACGGAGGATCTCGGGGCCGTCGACCTTGCGGAGGACGATGTGCTTCCCGCCCATGGCGGTCACGATGTAGGGCATGCCCCAGCCATTGCAGTGGAACATCGGCAGCGTGTGGAGGTAGACGTCGCGGTCGCTCACGAGGGTGTGCCAGCCGAAGATGGCGGCGTTGAGCCACAGGTTCCGGTGGGTCATCTCGACGCCCTTGGGGCGTGCGGTGGTGCCGCTCGTGTAGTTGATCGTGGCGGTCGCACGCTCGTCGGGGGTCCATGGGCGGGGTTCGACGCCTTCGACGAACAGGCTGTCCGACTCCTCGCCGGTGATCAGGCGCCGGCCCACCTTCACGTCTCCGAGCGCCGGCACCAGCTCCGGGTCCATGAGGAGCACCTCTGCACCCGAGTGGTCGACGATGTACTGGACCTCTTCGGCGTTGAGGCGGAAGTTGATCGGCACGCCGACGCGCCCGTAGGCACTGGTGCCGAACAGGAACACGAGCATCCGTGCGGCGTTGTGCGACACGATCGCCACCCGTGCGCCGAGGTCGAGGCCCAGGCCGTCGAGCCCGGCGGCCATGGCCCTGGCCAGTTCGGCCATGCGACCGTAGGTGAGGTCGGGGAGTGGTGGGGCCACCTGGTCGGGTTCGTCGACCACGGCGATGCGGTCGCCGTAGACGAGCTCGGCGCGCCGTAGGTGGTCAGCGATGGTCAGCGGGATCTCCATGCGTGCTCTTCCCTTCGTCGGCGTCCCCGGGTCGGCGACAGTAGTACGAGCGGTCGGCGAATCAGACGCCCGCGGCGGAGCCGGTGCGCGTAGCCTTGGCGATTCCGACGAAATTGACGGACGCGAGGGCAACGCAAGGCATGAGCGACCCAGAACACCCAGAACACGATCCGCAGCTCGAGGAGTTCCGGGCGAGCATCGACAACATCGACGCCGCCCTCATCCACCTGCTGGCCGAGCGCTTCAAGGTCACCCGCAGGGTGGGGGCCTACAAGGCCGAGGCCGGCCTCCCGCCCGCCGATTCCGAGCGTGAGGACGTGCAGGTGGCACGGATGCGCCGGCTGGCCGACGAGGCCGGCCTGGATCCGGTGTTCGGCGAGAAGTTCCTGCGCTTCGTGATCGACGAGGTGATCCGCCACCACCTGCAGGTGAACGGCGAGGAGCAGTAGTTCGAGCGAGGAACCTCCCGGGAAACTACGCCTGTGCGGCTTCCCGGTCCTTGGCGACCTCGTCGAGGTCGGCGTACTCCTCGCCGGTGTCGATCCAGTCCTCGAACTGGATGACGCCGATGTCGGTGAAGCGGTCGCGCAGCCAGCCGTCGCCGGCGTCGAGCAGCCCCAGCTTCTTGCAGTTCGGCACGATCTTGGAGAACAGCAGGCGCTGGAAGACCCGGAGTTCGTCGGGCATGGCGAGCGTGAACTTCACCATGTCCTTGACGGGGACGCCCATGCGCTCCCAGACCTCCTGGCGCATGAACCGGTCGCGCATGCGCAGGGCCGACTCGAAGGCGAACTCCTGGCGGTCGCGCAGTTCGGCGGTGGAGAGCTCCTGGTACACCTCCTGGAGGCTGAGCACGCCGAAGGCCACGTGGCGGGCCTCGTCGCTCATGACGTAGCGCAGCAACTTCTTGAGCAGCGGCTCCTCGGTGGTCTGATGCATGAAGCTGAAGGCGGCCAGCGCCAGGCCCTCGACCATGATCTGCATGCCGAGGTAGGTCATGTCCCAGCGGCTGTCCTCGAGAATGTCGTCG
>CAJXIS010000341.1 GCA_913054115.1 uncultured Acidimicrobiaceae bacterium
TGCTGGAAGAAATCCATGCCGCTGGAGCGCGCATCGCGGTGCCGGGTGCGGTTCGCGTCCTCGATGCCTGTGGCTTCGACCCGGTGGTGATCGAGACGGTCGGTGTCGGCCAGGTCGAGGTCGATGTGGTGGCGGCGGCGGACACCGCCGTCGTGGTCGTGACCTCCGGATGGGGCGATGCCATCCAGGCCAACAAGGCCGGGCTGCTCGAGGTCGCCGACCTGTTCGTCGTCAACAAGGCGGACCGTCCCGGTGCTGCCGACGCCCGTCGCGATCTCGAGCTGATGCTCGACCTGAGTGAGATATCAGGTTCGGGTTCAGATTCAGGTTCAGGGCCCGGAAGGCGCCCGGCGATCATCGAGACGACGGCGACGAAGGGTGCAGGAATCGAGGACCTGCTCGTCGGCATCGATGCGCACCATGCGGCCCTGTCCGCGGGATCGGGCCTCAGCGAGCGCCGAGATCGGCGGTTCGTCGCCGAGGTGCGCGCCCGCCTCGATCACCTGCTGGCTCGAGTGGCAGACGATGCGCTCGACGACGCCGGACCCATCGCCGGCGAGACGCCGGTCGACACGGCCCGCCGGCTGGCCGAAGGCCTTTTCGGGGCTGCCGGCGCCCGGTGACGGGAGGCACGACTCGCCGGAATCGGTGCGGATAGGCTTTCGGGCCATGGCACGGAACCTCCTCGCCCTTCCTACGCGCCTCTGGCGCGACTACGGGCAGAAGTTGATCAGGTTCGCCGGAGTGTCCGTCGTCAACGTGTGCACCGGCCAGACGCTGCTCTACATCTGCTATGCCCGCCTGAACTGGAACGGCATGCTCGCCAACGTCGTCGCGGTGGTCGCCGGCAGCATCCCGGCCTATCTGCTCAGCCGCCACTACGTCTGGAAGCGGGAGAAGGGCGACCACAACTTCGGCGCCGAGATCCTGCCGTTCTGGGGCCTCGCCTTCGTCGGCCTGGTGCTGTCGACCGCCCTTGTCGGCATCGTCGACAGCTTCTCGGACCGCACGCTCGCCGTGCAGGGCGCCAACGCTGCAGCGTTCGGTTCACTCTGGATCGTCCGCTTCGTGGTGCTCGAGCACCTGTTGTGGGGCGAGCGGACCGAACACGAGTTGGTGCGCAAGCACAACTGAACCGTGGACGATCGCCGCCGGGAACTGCTCGACCTTGCCGAGGCGGCCCGCGGGTTCATGCCACACGACGAAGGGTTGGCCCTGCACCGCCACGCACTCGAGGTCGGCATCGACGGGCCGTTCCTCGAGGTGGGCAGCTACTGCGGCAAGTCGAGCGTCTACCTCGGCGCTGCCGCCGAAGCCGGGGGCCGACTGCTGTTCGCCCTCGACCACCATCGGGGGTCCGAGGAGAACCAGCCCGGCTGGGAGTGGCATGAGCCCGATCTCGTCGATCCGGCAACGGGCTGCATCGACACGCTGCCGCACTTCCGTCGCACCATCAGCGAGGCCGGCCTCGAGGCAACCGTCGTCGCACTGGTGGGTGACTCGCCCCGTGTCGCCGATGCCTGGACGACACCCCTGGCACTCCTGTTCATCGACGGTGGCCACGGCACGGAGCCGGCGCACCGCGACTACGAGGGCTGGGTGCCCCGACTCGCGCTGGGCGGAACGCTCCTGATCCACGACGTCTTTCCGGATCCGGCCGACGGTGGACGACCACCCTTCGAGATCTGGTGCCGGGCGGTCGGGTCGGGAGCGTTCGACGAGGTCGATGCGGTGGGCTCGCTCCGGGTGCTGTGCCGGACCGCCGAAGGCGTCTGAGCGCCTGGCTGGTCTGGCCGGTCTGGCTGGTCTGGCTGGTCTGGCCGGTCTGGCCGGTCTGGCTGGTCTGGCCGGTCTGGCTGGTCCACCTGGTCGAGCGTCGAGCCGAAGGCGTCTGGGCGCCTGCTCGCCGCTACGACCCGTGGGGCGCCGGTCAGTCCGACTCGTGGACCGGAACCTCGCCGCCGAAGTCGATGCCCACGTCAATGCCCACTTCGCCGCCAAAGTCGATGCCCACGTCGATGCCCACTTCGATCCCCACTTCGATCCCCACTTCGGCGCCCACTTCGATCCCCACGTCGATGATGTCGGGCAGGCCCCGGTGGTCGACGAACAGGCGGGAGGCCGGGCTCGAGCCGCTCAGTGCGTCGGCGGCGAGGATGACGGCGGCAGCCGAGTACGTGGAGTGTTCGTCACCCGGGAAGCTGACTCCCTGCGGGTAGGCGATACCGGTCAGATAACGGCCGTCCGGGCTGCGCATCGTCTGCGCCCAGTCGAATAGGCGCTCGGCCATCGGTCGGTCGCCGACCAGCAGGTAGGCCATGGCGCATTCGCAGGTCTCGGCGGCCGTCGTCCAGTCCTTGTCGCTCACGCAGCGGATGCCCCGGTCGGGCAGCGCGAAGGTGTCGATCTGGGAAGCCAGGAGACGGGTGGCTTCGTCACCCGTGACGGCGCCGGAGAGCACCGGGTAGTACCAGTCCATCGCCCACCGGTCCTTCGGGGCGAAAGCGCCTGCCGGTCGTGTCCGGATGACGTGGGCGAGGTGGGCCAGCGAGAGCTCCCAGTCGGGGCGTTCGTGGCCGAGTTCCT